>CAMCFL010000006.1 GCA_945873715.1 Akkermansia muciniphila | reverse complement strand
GATCTCCAGGACTTCCTGTCCGGGCTGGAGGCGCAAGTGACGGCAGAGTCGGTCGTACTTGGCAATCTGCGCCGCTTCCAGTTCCTGATCCGGCGATTCAAACAGCGCCGCGGAATAGGTCATGGAAGGATCCAGCCACAGTTCGTAGAACCGGTTCCCGAGATCGTAGTGGGCGTGGATGTTGTGCTTCGAACCCGAAAGCGTGTTGCGATTCAGCCAGTGACGCATCCGGTTGGTCAGCGAAAACAACTGCAGATGCCAGGGCTGGTTCTCCGATCCCGACATCGTCGGAGCACAATCCGTGTTCGCACAGAACCAGCCGATCACGGCCCCGAGATCTTCCGACTCCCACTCCCCCGCCTGATAGGCCTCGCCGAACCCAATATCCCCCGAACGCGCGCACCGGCGGTAGAATCGATGGTCCCGGACCACCATGCGGGCCACAGGGCCATTTTCCCCGGTGCCGAAGGAGTCGATGGATCCGTTCGGTGCGACCATTTCGAGTCTGCCCCGGCGCATGGGGGTGAGCACCTGACGAACGAAACGCCGGGCAACGCGATCCGTCCACGAAGCAGTGGCAGGTGCAGACGCAGCAAGGCGTTCCGCACCATCCAACCGGCTGAAAGAAGCGATATTCTTCACGCGCAATGACCCTAGCGGGCCATTTCGCGGCACGCCGGAGAAATTAGTGGCCCGAGATGCCCATTTCCGCAACTGCCGGTGATGGGAAAAGCGGTGGTACCGGCGGCATTGGGGTGGGAAATGGCCGCGGAGGAGCGGGGAAGCGGTGTCCCGACGGTTTCAATCGGCTGGATTGGGGCGTGTCGTTCGGTTCGCCGGCTTACCGTGGGGTGTCGGCCTTGGGTGCGGGATCTACCAACTCCGCAAAGAGGTCGATGTACGGCTGGTACCGGAACCGACGGTTCCGTGCGTAACCGGTGGATTCGATGAGGATCCCCAAGTCCTTGAGCCGGCCGACCAGATTGTTGGCCGCCGGATAGGTGGTTTTGGTGATCTGCTGAACGTCTGTGACGGCGAGGATCGGGCGCTTGAAGAGCTGTTCGAGGACGCGATGTCCATTCCCGGCGGCTCGACCGAGGCGTTCGGTGATCTGGAACCGGTGTTTCTCTCGGAGCGCAATGATGCGGCGGGCCGTATCGGTGGCCTCGGCACTGACTTCGGCCACACCCCGAAGAAAGAAGGCGATCCAGCCTTCCCAATCCCCAGCATCACGGACGGCCTGGAGGCGCTCATAGTATTCCGCCCGATGGCGTTTGAAGTAGTGGGAAAGGTAGAGAACGGGCTTGTTCAGGATGTCTCGTTGGCAAAGCAGAAAGGTAATGAGGAGGCGGCCAATGCGACCGTTGCCATCGAGGAATGGGTGGATGGTCTCGAACTGGACGTGAGCGAGGCCGATCTGGACCAACTGCGGGAGGTCGGAGGGTGAGTGCAGAAACTTTTCAAGGTGGCTCAGAAACTCCGGGACATCCTCCGGGGGAGGCGGAACGAAGGTTGCCTCATTCAGCGTGCAGCCCCCGGGGCCAATCCAGTTCTGCGATCGACGGAATTCCCCGGGAGTGAGGCGCCCGCCGCGAACTCCCTGCAGAAGCTTTTCATGGATCTCCCGAATCAGGCGGACTGAAAGCGGGAGATCCCTCAGGCGCTCCAATCCGTAATTCATCGCTGCCACGTAGTTGACCACCTCATCGACGTCGCGAGGAACTGCCGGGGAGAGAATCTGCGCCTCGGCGGCCAGGAGATCCTGGAGGGAACTCTGGGTTCCCTCGATCTGGCTGGAGAGTACCGCCTCCTTCCGAACGTACATGAAGACGAAGAGGTCCGGATTTGGGAGCGTCAGGATGGATCCGTCCAGTCGGCCCAAGGCGCGATCCGCCTCCGAGAGCAGCAATGTGAGGTTTCCTGCCAGCAATACCGGTGGCAGCGGCGGCAGCGGTGCCGGGAGAAAGGCGGTGTATCCGGTCGCCTGACGGCGCCGAACACCGGCACGAGTGGATGGGGAGACCGCGTCCATGCGATTGGCTGGCGTTATTAAGAGCAGGAATTTCAGCCATAGTAAAGGCTCACAATAACAAGGAGGCAGGCGTCAGGTATCCGTACGGCTGGCTTTAGTAAGGCGGCATTGCGGTGGGGAATGGCCGCGGAGAAGCGGGGAAGCGGTGGCCTGAAGGGTTTTCAAACCGCTTGATCGGGTGTGTCGTTCGATTCGTCGGTTTCGGCCTGGGAGGGCGGCGGGACCTCTCCTCCCCGCTTCTCCGCTTCTCCGCTTCTCCGCGGCGATCCGGTGTTCCGGGGCAGCCGCAGCGGGCGGGGACGCCCGCGGTCCCGGGAAGGCGGCGCGAAGGTGGTGAAACTTGGGACTCCCCCGCTTCCCACCGCCCAGACTAGTCTGGGGACCAGATTCACGGTTCACGGACGATGCCATTCCTGGGTGCCCAGTTGTTCAACGAGGTTCCGCGCGAGTTCTTCGGTTTGCTCGCAGGTCGGAATGCCGCGTTGTACCTGGATGTCCTCGATCGTCTGGCTCCGGCCCTTGAAGAAGCCGGGCACCTGTCCCGCAGCGAGGCCGCCGCCCTGGTGGAGGAACGGTTGCGGGAACATCCGGAGTTCGAAGTCCGCGAGGAGTTCCCCGATGCCGCGAGCGAAGGGGCGACGGCATCGGGTCAGGCCACCCTCGTCCTGCGGCGTCTGGTCGAGACCCGATGGTTGCTCGAACCGATGCGGTCGGATTGGCAACGGTTGGTCCTGCTGAATCCGTCGGCGGAACTGATGCTGGCGGCGATCCGGCAGATGGCGCGGGGGGATCACGGTCAGTTCACCGATCGCCTGCAGATCGCCTGCTCGCAGTTGCTCAATCCGGATGCCTTCGGCGAACAGGGCTTTGCCGATCTCGAAGCCTGCCTCTCCAACGTGCGACAAGGCCTGCGGGAACTGCGGCAGATGGAGAATGGGATCGAGCGTCACACGCGCCGGTTGGTGGCGTCGCAAACCCTGCGGGAAAACCTCGCCGTCCTGTACGACGACTTCAGCGAGACCATCGGTCACGCCTGCTATCGCGAGTTGGTCCGGGCCCGGCTTCCCAGCCGGATCCTGCTGGCCCGACGTCGGCTCGATGAGGTGGGCACCGACGAACGGGTGCTGGATCTGATGCAGCGGGAACGGCTCCGGCGCAGTCCGCAGGTGGACGCGCCCACGGCGAGTTCCGAGATCCGGTTGCGTCTGGATGACCTGGCGAGGTTGCTGGATTCGGTGGTGCCGCTGGCGGACGCGCTGGATCGTCGGGCGGCGGATTTTGCCCGTCGGGCCTTTGCCCGACTGCGATATCTGCAGGAGACCAGTTCCGCGCTGCGGGAACGGGTGCAGTCGGTGTTCCAGCAGGTCGATTCCCAGGTGTCGGGTGGACGTCTCCACGAGATCACGGAAGACCTGAACCTCCCGGTGATCTCGGTGGTGGATTCCGGATTGTTGTCCTCGGATTCCCTTTACCGGCCGCGGTTGCGGCGGCTGGCAGGCGAACTGGAACCGGTGGGCGACGACATTTCCGAATCCGAAGTAGACGAAGCGATGGCCGAGCTGGGATCGAACCTGAGAGATACGTTGAATGTGATCCGGGCGAACCGGTTCGTGGAACGGTTGCCGGGCGGTGCCGGCACCCGGACAAACCTCGCCGACCTGCCGGTGCGCAATGACGACGACATCGCCGACATCATCGCCTGTCTGCTGCATGCCGGGGCGCGGGATGCGGCGTATCGGGTGGAGACCGGACGGGACGCCGGGGATACCTCGGAACCGCCGCGCGTGACCAAGGCCGGCTACGCCATTGAAGATTTCAGCCTGGAGAAAAGATGAAGCCACCGAACGAGGTTATTTATCCGCAGATGGCGCAGATGGCGCAGATGATGTGGGACGGAGAGATCGTGATATCGACCGGTCCTTCGCGCCCGATCGGCGCGGCCGGATCTCCACCAAAGGCCCGGTGCCGGACATCTGCGGCATCTGCGCCATCTGCGGATAACCCCTTTCCCATTTGATGAGCACCTCGTTGACCGCCGGGATGAGTGAGACGGAACGGGAATCCTTGCAGGAATGCCTGCAACGGTTGCTGGCGTCGGGTGCGATCCTGCGCGAGGACCATCGGGATCTGTACGACTGGTCGCGACTGCACCGGGAGCGCGTGGATGAACTCGCGGCTCTGGCCGGTCTCAAGCTGGTGTGGGAACACGACAACCGCCTGGTGCTCGCACTTCCGCAGCATCCGCGGCTCCTGCGTCGCCTGCGTCAGGACGAGACCCTGATCGTGCTTGCGTTGTGGTATGACTTCGACCGCCAGGTGAAGGACGAGGGACGAACCCCGGAAGACGTGGCGTTTCGCGTGCGCGAATTCAGCGAACAATTCGAGGCGAAATTCCGCCACCTGCAACTGCCGTCGGCCACCCGGCTGCTCGAGATTCTCCACCTGCTCGAAAAGAAGAGCATCGTGCGCCTGAGCGAGACCGCCGGACCGTTCCCCGACGTGGTGATCCGGGTCCTGCCCACCATCCGGTATCTGGTGCCATTCAGCGCGCTGGAGGAATGGACCCGGACCCGCGACCGGCATCTGGCGTCGGGTGGAGCCAGTGAAGATCCAGTGGGGGAACCGGGATGAAGAGCAGAGGCCGGGCGCATCTAGATATCATTGGATCAGCTGTAGGCCTGCTGCCCCCAGCGGGCGTGACGTCGTCGCCGCCTGAGGGCAGGCGGCCTACAGCAATGACCGTCTTCCTCCTCCCACAACCGTCGGGTCCGCTCTGATCCCCTTCCCCTTTTCCATGTCCTCCCGCGCCATCCGACTGACCCGCATCCACGCCATCAACTGGTATGGCTATCGCGACACCTTTGCCGTGAGCGGAAACCTGCTGGTGGCGGGTGTGACCGGCTCGGGCAAGTCGGTGCTGATGGACCTGGTGCAACTGGTGCTGATCGGGCACCAGCAGAAGGTCCGGTACAACCAATCGGCGACGGGCGATCGATCCACGCGCGATCTCAAGGGCTATTGCCTGGGGGATACCAAGCAGGACATCGACGGCGTGGCCCAGTACATGCGCCAGGGGGGCGTGACCTATGTGGCGTTGGAATTCACCTGGCCGTCCACGCGGCAGCCGCGGGTGGAGACCTGGGGTTTGCGGATCGAGTTCGAGAGCGTGGCGCAACACACGCCGTCCATCCGACCGTTCCTCATCCCCAGCGGGGTCGGGCGCGACGACTTCCTCGACGAGGGACGCGTGCCCTTGGATCTGGTGGCGTTCCGGCAATGGCTGGAAGGCATGGTGGATTCGGCGGGGCGCACCGGACGCCTGTTCACCGGGGTCGATGAGTACCGTCGCGAACTGGCATTGCCTTCGCACCTGAACTTCGACCGACCCACGCTCGACTACCTGCTGCCGGCGGCGATGTCGTTCACCTTCATGGATTCGTTCAACGAATTCTGTCGGCGTTACATCCTGCCGGCGGAATCGGTGGACATCAGCGGGGTGAAGAACAGCTACCTGGCGTTCCGGGAAGCCCAGCGGATGTTGTCGCTCCTGCGCGACCAGGGCGAACGACTGGAGAAGATCCGGGGATTGGAAGCGACGCGGGCGGGCGCGGAACGCGATCGGCTGGCCGGTCGTTATGTGGAGGCGTTGATCCGGTCGGAAGCGGCCGAGGAAGCGGTGATCGCCGAGCAACGACTGCTGCTGACGTTGCAGGAGGAGCTCGCCGGCGAAACCAGCCGCATTGAACAACTGGAAGGCGAACTGGAAGTGGGGGACGCGCGACGCCAGTCGATCGAGGCGACCTTCAACGCGAGTGACGACGGCAAGTACTACCGGAAGCTCCTGCAGGAGAATCAGGAGTTGGTCGCACGCATCCGGCGACTCTCGCAGATCGGGGAAACCATCGAGGAAGCTCGTCGGCTCCGGGTGCGCAACGGCCGCCGGTTTGCCGACCTGATCGGCAAGCTTCCGTTGGATACCGCTACGGGTCCCTGGGCGGCGGTGCAGCGCGCGGCGGAGGCACTCGAACAGGCGGGCCCGGCCGATTGGAAGGATCGGACCCGCGCCCTTGCGGCGGCCTGCGTGGCGGCGCGGCAGTCGGCGCAGACGGCGGTGAAGCCTGCCGAGGAAGAGTTCCGTCGGCTCGAACGCGAGGATCACCAGCTCAAGACGGCCTTGCAGGCGCTGCGCTCGGGAGCCTTGACGGAGAACACGGTGTTGCTGGCGGCCTTGAACGCGGCCCTGCCGCGGCGCGGCTCCGACCTGCCGGCGCAGGCAATGTGGCAGTTGTGCGAGGTCACCGACGAACTCTGGCGTCCGGCGTTGGAGGTCACCTTCGGCCGGAAGTTCGCGGTGGTCGTCGATGAACGCGACTACGACGCGGCGGAGCGGATCTATCACGAACTCCGCGAGGAAGCCCGGGGCGAGTCGCTGGTGAATCCGAAGCAGGCCGTGGACCTGGGACGCGCCCCGCGCCCCGGATCGCTCGCGCTCAAACTGGAGACGCGGCATCCAGTCGCGCGGGCGTTGGTGGACCACCTTTTCGGCGACGTGATCTGCGTGGAATCACGCGAGCAATTGCGTCACCACGAGAGGGCCATCGTGCCCGACGGCTTCCAGGTGCGACGCCCCTTCGTCCAGCGTCCGCGGCACTACGACAACCTGCCCTGCATCGGGAAGAAGGGGTTGGAACGACGCCGGGCCTGGCTGCAGGAACAGTCGGATGGATTGAAGGTCCGGATGCGTCAGTTGGAACCGTTGTTGACCCAGTGGCGGGAGGCCTCGGACTTCTTCGAGCAGGCCACCTTGCATCGGGAGAACCTCCACGATGATCTCGCCGAGGCCGCCGGTTTGCCGGAGGCGAAGACGAAGCTGGAGCACAATCTGGCCGACCTGCAGAACATCCGGACGGCGGACTTCGAGGCGGCGGAACGCGAACTGCGCGAATGGAAGGAACGGCTGGCGGGATGGAAGACCGAACGGGATGGATTGTTGCAGAGCGGACGTCGCCAGCGGTTGGGTCAGGTTCAGGAACAGTTGGTCCGGCTGGGGAACCTCGCCGAGACGGCCCGCGACGCGGTGAAGACCGTGCGCGATGCCGAGGATGTGTCGTCGCATCTGGCGCGCATCGAGGAATTGCACGTGCAGTTCAACACCGAGTTTCCCGTGCGCTCCGTGGCGGCCGACCGCATCCAGGCGCACTGGCGGGAGGCCGAGACCAGCGCCCGGGTGACCCGCACGGAACTGGTGCATGAACGTCGGGACCTGGCCCGGGCGCACGACCCGCTGTTTGCGGATCTGGATCCGGAGTCGTCGGACAACCAGGGCTACGAGGCGCGGCGCGGGCGCATCGCGGCAGCGCACATCCCGGAGTACGAACAGAAGGCGGTGACGGAGGAGCGGAACTGGCAACAGATGTTCCGGGAGCAGGTGCTCGAGAAGCTGCGGGAACGCCTCCTGATGGTGGACAACCTGATGACCCTGCTTCGCACGGCGTTGGACAAGCCGATCGGGAACAACCGCTATCGGATCGTCGCGCGGGCGAACAAGGACGGGGAGTTCGAGCTGTACCGACGGTTGCTGGATCTCTCGGCGACGGTGCGCGGCGACGAACTGCTCTTCGCCACCGCCGATGGCGAGATCCGGGAGGCGGTGGAACGGATCTTCCGGGCCATCACCGGCGAGACCAGTCCCGGTGCGGCGGAGGCGGAACGCTTCCTCGATTACCGCAACTACCACGACTACGACATCGAGGTCTCCAACGTGAACGACCCGGATGCCCGGGCTTACAGCGTCAATCGGGCGGCAGGGAAATCGAGCGGTGGCGAGAATCAGACACCGTACTTCGTGGCCATCCTCGCCAGTTATCTCCGGGCGTATCGACGCCATGAGACCCGACGCAAGGAGCCCTCGCTGGCGCTGGTGCCGATCGATGAGGCGTTCTCCAAGCTCAGCGGCGATCGGATCCGCGATTGCATCCGCGCCCTGCACACGCTGGATCTGCAAGGGGTGTTCTCCATGAGCACCGGGAACATCCCGTATGCGGTGGACCAGTGCGACCAGGTGATCGCGATCCATAAACAGGAGAAGACCGTCGGACGGAAGACGGTCATCCGGAATGTCGCCGTGAGCCTCACCCGCGCGGAGGCGCTCGAACGTTTCGGTGGGACGGCGTGATCCGAGGCTCGTCACGGCGAGCGATCCACAGATGACACGCGAGGCAGCAGAGTTTTATCCGCAGATGGCGCAGATAACGCAGATAGCAAAGCCCTTCTGTAGGCCGCCTGCCCTCAGGCGGCGATGAGCAAACGCCCGCTGAGGGCAGCGGGCCTACAGCCGTGACTGAAAACTCCAGATGCACCCGCGAGGATCCTGTCGCGGGTAATGGTTTCGGCATCTGCGCCATCTGCGGCATCTGCGGATAAAACTCGGGTATATAAGATGAAACGGGTTCTCGAAGAATTGGCGGTGAGGTTCGGCCGGACCCCGGCAGGAAAGACGGGCGTTGGTGCCCGGGATCTCTCGGTGGATGCCGAGGAATTCCTGGCGGGTCTGGGGGCTCGCGATGGACGGAAGCGGCAGGAGATCGAACAGGAACTGGCGGCCGCCGAGCGGGCGGGAATCCTCCGGTTGGAACGGCATCCGCGCGACCCGGCGATCCTGCAACAGGTCCGGATGCCGCTGTCCGCGGAGGCGGAGTTGTTCCGACGCCTGGCACGTCCATCCCCGACCGAGCAACGCGCGGCGTTGGCAGCGCAGTTCGCGGGTGCGTCGGCAGATCCGGGTGTCCCGGAGGTCTGGCGTGAAGCCTGGGTGAAATGGTGTGGGCGGATGGAACAGGCGGCGGCGACGGGGGCTGCGGTGGCGCCGTTCGATCGGGTGGCAGGAGCGGAGAACGCAGAGTTGCTCACGCTGTTGCCCCGGTTGTTGGCGTGGGAAGGAGAGTCGTTGGTGCGCTTCGCGAGTTGTGTCCTGTGCGGGGATTCCAAGCGACTGGAGGGCTGGGCCGCGCCGGAGAAGGAGGGGGAAAACGCCGGACAATTGCGCGGCAAGCTCGGGCGGTTGCTGTCCGACATCACCGACGGCGCGGTGCCATCCCTGGAAGACGTCGGCATCCTGCCCAACCCGCGGTTCGTGCTGTTGCACGGTCCGCTGCGACTGCGTTTCGGAGGCGAGTGGCTCGATCTCGGATTGTTGGAAGGTCCGGTGCGACTCGCATTGGCGGATGTGCGTCGGGTGACGGAATGGGAATGTCGGGCGCGCCGCTGCCTGACGGTGGAGAACGAGACGACGTTCCATGAACTGGCCAAGCTGGGGAGCGGCGAATTGCTGGTGCAGACGAGCTTTCCCGGTTCGGCGACGGTGGCCTTGATCCGGGCATTGCCTGAGACGCTCGAGTGGTGGCATTTCGGCGATAGCGACCCGGCGGGATTCGAGATCCTCCGGGTGTTGCGGGAGAAGACCGGCCGCCCTTTTCAACCGCTGCACATGGAGGTTGGGCGGGTGCCGTTCGAGCAGGAAGCCTTGGGCCGACCGCGGGCGCAGTGGCCGTTTTATTGGGGAACGGAAGGCTGACGAAGCCGATCCGGGCTCTTCCTGGTCCATTCCGCTGCACCGGCTCGCAGCCATTCTGAGCCGCGGATCACGAGGATGAACGTGGATGGGACGGCACTCCGTCACCGGGTCCGGGCGTAGGGTTTACATGGATCACACTTTGGAAAGTGTGATCCATCCGGCCCGGCAGAGGGACGAGCTCCGCGAGTCCGTGATCTTTCCCGGGCGGTGGGCTCCGGCGCTTCCGGCACCCCGCCGGGGTGCGACCCCTTCGCACATTCCAACCCGGGGTGGCGCTACGCCACCCCGGGCTACCGTCCGTCACCCCGCCGGGGTGAAACCGCAGCCAGAATCGGGGGGATCGGCCGCTTGCCGGTCCTAGGGAGATCTCACGTCCCACTTCCAAGCCACCCAGTACCGGCGGGCCGCCGGTACCCCCGTCTCGTCAGTGTGGACTGCTGGCATCTCCAGACTGGAAACTTTAGGCTGCTCCCATTGATGGAAACCTTCGATCCACCGCGGGACGCAGGCTTACCGGGACAAGTCGGGCCCGGATCCTATCGGCAGTTGATGCTGCCGGAGATCGAGGCGACGACGGAGCAGTTGGCGCGACGGATCGCCGAGCGTTTTCCGAAGTCAGGTCTGGCGGGGGTCTGTCTGGACCTGGTGCGCCAATGCCAGGACACCCAGGCGACCATCGACGTGCTGAGTCGTCCGAACTACTGGATCCGATCCGCCGTCGTGGGGTGCTCGTTCATCCTGATCGCCCTGGTGGTGGGGATTGTCCTGGGTGTCGGCGTGGCACCGCGTCCGGAGAAGCCGGCAGTGGGGGAATTCCTTCAGGGACTGGAATCCGGCGTGAACGACGCGGTGTTCATCGGGGTGGCCATCTGGTTCCTGATCCGGTTGGAAGCGGCCTGGAAACGGCGTCGGGCCCTACGGGCGATGCATGCCCTGCGATCCTTGGCGCACATCGTGGACATGCACCAATTGACGAAGGATCCGGAGCGGGTGACGGGACGGAGCCGGCTGTTGACGCAGAGTTCACCGAAGCGGCAGATGACCCCGTTCGAGCTGTTGCGGTACCTGGATTATTGCAGCGAGATGCTGTCGTTGATCTCAAAGCTGGCGGCGTTGCACGTGCAGCACTTCGATGATGCCACGACCCTCACGGCGGTGCGGGACATCGAGGACCTGACCCTCAGCCTGTCCCAGAAGATCTGGCAGAAGATCATGATCCTCGACCGCATGCTCAACCCGGCCGAGTGAGGCTAGAAACCACTGTTGTTTATCCGCAGATGGCGCAGATTCCGCAGATGGGAGGCGCTTGGAAGCGTCCAAGGCGTGAAAACGGACCCGCCTCGCGGGCAAGAACCCCTCAGCGGCGACCGGTCTGGTGATCTGCGCCATCTGCGGATAAACCGCCCCGGCTTTCGGGCTGAAGCCGGCTACTCCCCGCGAAGCGCATCCACGACGATGCCGCGGCAGGCGTAGCGGGTTGCCAGCCAGGTGAAGATGAGGCCGTTGATGGCGACGGCGGCCAGCGTCGGGACGAGCGTCCGCCAGGGAAGCGCGGTTCCACCGCTGAGAAGCAATGGACCGACCGCGAATCCCGCAGCCAGACAGCCGAGACCGAGACCGAGCAGGACCAGGATGGCGTGTTCGCGGAGGATGAGTCCACGCACGGCACCGGCCTCGAAACCAACGGCACGCAGGACCGCCAGTTCCGCGCGGCGTTCATGGACATTGCGGAGGACGACGATGCCCAGGCCAAGGCTTCCCAGCAGCAGTCCGAGTCCACCCAGGACCTGGAAGGTCCCGAGATAGGTATTCTGAACCGCGTTGAATCGATCAAGCCGATCAATGGTCGAGGTCAGGGCGAGTCCGGTGTCTTCCAAGGCCCGGGTCAGGTTCGCACGGATCTCGGCCGCGCGCTCCGGGGGGGCGTCGACGAGCAGGACCCGGTATCCCGACTCGGCTGGGAACAGACGGGTGAAGGCGCGTTCATCGATGAGGAGGTTGCCCTGGAGCATTCCCTGCGCGGTGGCCCCGACGAACCGGAGTCGGAACGGACGACCCTGGGCATCGGTCAGGTCCAGCGTATCGCCCACCTTCTTTTGAAGGGCCCATTGGAGCGAAGCGATGTCCGCGATGGCCGGGATCTCCGCAGCCCCGGGTGTCGATTCGAGGGCGAGCCATCCGTTGGTCACGGCAATTCCCTTCGCCAGACCGGCGAAGCTAAACGATCCCCGGGAAGCCAGTGCCTTCGGGTCGATCCCCAGGATGCGCGGGCGTCCGGCACGGCTGAGATTGAGGCAACTGGCGTCGTCGCCGTCTCGCAACCGGGCGGCGACAAAGGAAGCGCCGGCGACCTGGGACGGCGCGAGGTTGTAGGCTTCCAGTCCGCGGTCGGTGTTCAGGTCCTTGAGGATGGGCAGGGCCGACTCGCCCCAGAAGGCGAATCCACCGGTCCCACCCGCACGACGGGAAGCGTCCCGCCGCGCCTCGAGACGGAAGGCGGCGAGGGCGACGATCAAAAAAGTGGCGGAGGCCAGGAGGGTGACGGTGGCCGCCGAGCGCGTGGGCTGACGGCTTGGAGCGCGCCAGGTGAAGGCCGTACGCGATAGCCCCGTCGCTTGGGGAGTGGGAGCGAGGAACCGACGACGAAGCTCGTAGATCCCCGCCGTCAGGATGAGGGCACCGACGCCGAAGAACGCCCCGGGCTGTTGATGGGCCGGGAGACGGGTGGCGGCCAGACCGAGGAGAATGGCGGCGATGGCGGCGGCGGGAGGAACGATCCGCAGCCAGCGTCCGGGAGTGCCGGCGCGTTGTTCGTCGAGCAGGCCTCCGGCACCTTCATTGAGCAGTTCCCGGGCGGGTCGACGGGCCAGATGCCGCAGGGCCAGGGCGAGGGTCAGCAGGGCGACGACCATTCCTGCGGCGGCACCGTTGACCATCGAGGCGGTTCGGGCGTGGTACTGGAGGAACACCCCGGCGACGGCGTCGCTCCAGAGATGGTTGAGGCCCCAGAGGATTCCACGGGCGTAGTACGTCCCGAGCCAGGCTCCCGGGACGGCCCCGATCGCGGCGAGGACGGCACCTTCGCCGAGATGGAGCCATCGGATGCGGGCGCGTGACCAACCGAGGGCGAGGAGGATTCCGATCTCACTGGCGCGTTGTTCGAGTCCGAAGCGGAACAGCAACGAGGTCAGCAGGAGGGCGGAAACGATGATGAACAGGCTGAAGCCGATGAAGAGGCCCCCGAACATCTGGGCGGTGCCGGACCGGGCGGCGGCGAGGGCCTCTTCGCGCACCGGCCTCAGGACCATGCCGAGGTCAGCCGGGCGAAGGCCGCTGCGGATACGCTCGCCGAGCGGGGGGACGAAAGCAGCGGCGTTGGTGCCGGTGGGAAACCAGCGCACGGCGGTCAGTTCACCGAAGCGGTTCGCCCACAGTCTGCGTCCGGCGGCCTCGGTGATGAAGGCCTTGGGCGTGCCACGCCATTGCTTCCAGTAAGCTTCATCCTGATCGCGGATCTTGTGAACGAGTTCAAACCCGGCGTCCCAGTCGTGCGTGCTCTCCGCCTTCGACAATCCCGGGAATTCCGGCATGAGCGTCCGGTCGGCCCAGAGCCCTCGCAGGGGAACGATGCTGCGAACGCGGAACACGTTGGTGCGCTCGACGAGGCTCGACGCGCTGTCGGCGTCGTAGTGCGTCATCCTGAGGGTGTCTCCCGGCTTCAAACCCAGGTCGTCCGCCAGCCATTGGTTCACCAGGATTTCGTCCTCGGCCATGCCGGCCGGCGTGTAGGGCGCGCCGGCGGCGGTGACCATTGAGTAGGGAGCGAAGCGTCCTCCGGCTTCGAGTTGATTGACCAGGTAGGTGCTGATCGGGACGGGTTTGCCGGGGTCATCGGCGTCGTAGAATTTGGCGTACAGGGACGCGGCACTCCTGGCCGGGGGCTCGATGAAGATGCGGCGGGTGGCGAACTCGATGGAAGTCGGCGGAGCCTCGCCCCCGGAGTCGCTGGCTGGCGGGGTCAGCAGGCGCAGGGAGTATTCCAGGTCCGTGAGGGTGGCGTTGGTCTGTAGCGCCGCGGCGGCTTCCGCCACCAGGTTCGAGGCTGCCCTCGGCGACAGGCGGAGGGGATCCATGCCCACCAGGTACAGGTTGGCCCGTCCTTGCAGCCCGACCAGATCCTGCAGGACTTCCAGTCGGACGAACGCGTTGAGGGCCGACTCCTGTCCGGCGCTGAGGTCGAATCCGCCCAACTGTTCGTCCGAGAGGATCTCCGTGACCTTGACCCGCAGGGCGATGCTGGAGTCGTCGCGGGGCGAGACGATGGCATCGAGGGAGAGCGCACCGGGTTTGTGGACGCGGAGGATCAGGGGATCGCCGACCTGGGCGGAGAGCTGCGAGGCGAGAGAACGGTTGAGCCAGACTTCGCCCAACCGCAGGAGACCCCCGGGTATTTTGGGAGCGAGGTTGGCAAAGGCTGCGTCCACACCGAGGACCTGGATCCGGTTGGCCCGTGCGGTGCCGTCCTGGCGTGTCGCCAGACCGGGAACCCGGAGCACGTTGGCCTGATCGACCTCGGGGGAAGCCCCGGCACCGGGCCGACGGGTGGGGCCGCCTGGATCCGCCTCGAAGAAACGGTCGCGTCCATCGTAGGCACCAAAGACATGGCCGAGCCGGGAAAGAGCCCGGACACGAAGGCTGGCCTGAAGCGAGTCCCCCACGGCGAAGGCACCCACCAGGACGGCGGTCGTCACGGCAGCCCCGAGCACCACCCCCAGATGGGATCGCGCGTGAAAGAGCAGGCTTCGGAAAAGGAGGCGATGCGGGCGCATGAGCGTGCGGGTTCAGAGTTCGACCAGACGTCCGTCGCGCATCTCGACCACCCGCCCGAGCTGCTCCGCCAGTTCGCGGGAGTGGGTGACGACGATGAGGGTGACCCCATCCAGACCGTTGAGATCGGCGAGGAGACTTCCGATCTCGGTGGCAGCGGCGCGATCGAGGGCCCCGGTGGGTTCGTCGGCGAGGAGCAGCGCCGGGTTCTGGATCACGGCCCGGACCACGGCGGCCCGCTGGCGTTCACCGCCGGAAAGACGGCCGGGGAGTTGATGCATGCGCTCGGTCAGCCCCACGCGCTTCAACAGATGGCGGGCGCGGTCCTCGATGGCCGGGTCCGTGTGGGAATGCCCAGCCAGGACCGGCACGAGGACGTTTTCGAGGACCGAGCAATGGGGGAGCAGATGATGGGATTGAAAGACGAAGCCAATCTTGTCGCGTCGCAGCCGGGCCAGCGCCGCTTCGCCGAGGGTGGAGAGGGCGGTGCCGTCCAGCAGCACTTCGCCTTCATCCGGTTGGTCGAGGGCACCGATCAGGTTGAGCAAGGTGCTCTTCCCCGAACCGGAGGGGCCAACGATGGCCACCGCCTCGCCGGCGGTCACGGTGAGCGAGGCGGCGCGAAGCACAGAGATCGCCGGAGCCCCGCCCGGCGGGCGATAGGCCTTGGTCACCTGACGAATCTCCACAAGAGGCACGGAGGCGGACATGAGCGCCATGTTACGCCGAGAACCCAGATCCGACCAGAGCGGTAGCTCAGCCGCGGCCTACTGTGCCCTTCGACGATTCTAGCGTTTGAACTCGGCCCGCAATTGTTCGAGTTCGGAGCGGTCCCGCAGGTAGGTCAGGAGAAAGGCGGCTTCGGGACGGAGCTGCGGGTATTCGGAAAGGAAACCCTCCAGATCGGCAGCCCGGAGGGACTCCTCTTCCAGGACCTTTTCCAGCGGCGTGCCGATGATGACGGCGGCGTGGATCCGCATCACCTGTCGCATCCGGACGGACGAAGTATCGGAACTCCGTTGCGCGGCAATCGGAGCCATCGGCTGGGATGGGGGCAGCACCACGAAGGGTGCCGGAAGGATGGGTTCCTCGGCGCAGCGGACCTGCTTGATGAGCGGAAGAAGGAGTTCGTGCAGGACGACGGACGACACGCGGATCCCGAACCACCGACGCAGGCAGCTGTGGTCCATCTGCTGCATCCCCACCAGGTCGTCGAGCCCGTCATTCAGGTCCTCGATGGTCATGGCATCGGCCAGGGCAGCGATCGCTTCGGTATCATGATCGAAGCGGCGATTGGCCGGGCCTCCAATGAGGATCGCCGGGATCACGGCATGGGCCGGAAGGCACTTCCAGAAAACCTTGGTGACGAAAACCGCGGGCTTGCACCGGTAACGGGCGCAAAAGGCGTCTCGAAGACAGCTGAATTTAATTTTCTGCTCAGGCATGGAATGGGAGGCCGGTGGAGTTCCGACCCCGTGTGATTGCAGCCCGCCGTCAGAGAGAAGGTCCCACCACAGACCCGAGTTCGTCCCGTTCGAAGCCAACAATACAGTAAGTTTGTACCGTGGATGCCGAAACGCCGCAAATGGAATTCCCGAGTGCGGACATCGGAGGGCGCATCTTGAGTTTGCCATGATGTAGGCCGCCTGCCCTCAGGCGGCGATGAGGAAGCGCCCGCTGAGGGCAGCGGGCCTACATCCGTGACACCAAACCCAAGATGCACCCGACATCGCGGGACGAGTTCCACGAGTCCCCAGTGCCCACTTCTGGAGATTTCGGACTCGCGGAGTTCGTCCCTCCGGCCGGGACATTCCAACTGGGACTTGGGATCCGCTGCGTCCGTCGATAGGATCGGCCCATGGTTCGATCGCTTGGCATTGCGTCGCTGGTCCTGCTCTGCACCGGGTCCATGAGCGGTGCGGATCCGCAGTCCGCCGCACCGACTCCCCGGGTCCCGCGTTTTTCCCTCGCTCACATGGATCGCTCCGTCGATCCGGCGGCGGACTTCTACCGATTCGCCGCGGGGAACTGGGTGCGCGAGAATCCGGTGCCGTCGGACAAGGCCCGCTGGAGTGGCTTTGATGAATTGCAGGATCGGAACTGGAAGCTGATCCGCGAACTGCTGGAGGAGACGGCCCAGGGGAAGATTGCCGGCAAGCCGGCAAGCCAGGTCGGTGCCTTCTTCCGTTCGGCGATGGACACCAATCACATCGAGAAGCTGCGGCTGGAACCGATTGAATCCGACCTACGTCGCATCCGCGGGGTGCGCGATCTGGACGGCTATTTCCGGCTGCTGGCAGACCTTCAGGAAAGAGGCGTCGGTGCGCTGTTCGGAGCCGGGGTCATCCCGGACGCCCGCAACAGCAGCGTGTATCACCTGAAGTTCGGCCAGGGCGGGCTCGGCCTGCCGGATCGCGATTACTATCTCTCCGATGGGTTCGCCCCGCAGCGGACCGCTTACCGGGCGCATCTGGTGCGGATGTTCGGTCTGCTCGGCGAGAACCCAACGGAAGCCGCCGCCCACGCCGAGGTGATCCTGAGCCTGGAGACGGAGCTCGCGCGGGCCGCGAAATCCCGGGTCGAACTGCGCAATCCGAACGCCAACTACAACGCGGTGCCCCTTCCCGAGTTGATCGCGCGTTCGCCCCACATCCCCTGGAAAACCTACCTGCGCACCGCGGGCGTCGGTCAGGCGCGCGAGGTCAATCTGGGCCAGACCAACTTCTTCAACGCCCTTGACGGACTGCTGGCGTCGCGACCCCTGGACGAGTGGAAGACCTATCTCCGATGGCACCTGCTGCGTTCGGCCGCCCCGTACCTCCATCGGGAAGTCGACGAGGCCCACTTCGCGTTCTATGGCACGGTGCTCAGCGGCCAACCCCAGCCCGAACCCCGATGGCAGCGGGCGGCCAAGGTCGTCGATGGTTCCATCGGCGAGGCGCTCGGCCAGCTCTATGTCGAACGGCATTTTCCGCCGGCAGCACGGGAGCGGATGGCGGGATTGGTCACGGACGTGAAGGCGGTCTTCCGCGACCGGCTCGCGAGGCTCGAATGGATGTCCGAGGAGACCCGACGCAAGGGGTTGGCCAAGTTCGATCGTTTCACCCAGAAGATCGGGCATCCGGAGAAATTCCGGGAGTACGCCTTCCGCGTCAGCCCGGGGGATTACGTGGGCAACCTCCAGCGGGCTGCCCGGTTTGAAGCGCGCCGGCAGGCGGTCCGGCTGGGAAAACCAGTGGATCGCACGGAGTGGGGAATGACGCCGCAGACGGTGAACGCCTATTTCAGTCCGCTGAAGAACGAGATCGTCTTTCCGGCCGGCATCCTGCAACCGCCGTTCTTCGACCTGAGCGCCGACGACGCCATCAATTACGGGGCCATCGGCGTGGTGATCGGCCATGAGATCACGCATGGCTATGATGATTCAGGACGGCAGTTCGATGCCGACGGCAACCTGAACGACTGGTGGACGGAATCGGACGCCCGGGAGTTTCAGGCGCGCGCCCAGAAGCTGGTGGATCAATACGGGGCTTACGAACCGCTGCCGGGCAGGAAGGTCAACGGACGCCTCACCCTCGGCGAGAACATCGCCGACCTGGGCGGCACCAGCATCGCCTACGAAGCCTTGCAGCGCGCCCTGGCCCGGGATCCGTCCAAGCGCCGGGACATCGACGGATTCACCCCGGAACAACGTTTCTTCCTCAGCCTGTCGCAACTCTGGCGGACCAACTTCCGCGAGGCGGAACTCGTCCGGCGTCTCACCGTGGATCCCCACAGCCCGGGCATGTACCGGGCCGTCGGGCCCCACGTGAATGTCCCCGAGTTCTATCAGGCGTTCGGCATCCGGGAAGGCACGCCCATGTTCCGCCCGGTCGAACAGCGGGCGAGGATCTGGTAGGGGATGAAGCCCGCCTCCGAACGGTTGCTGCTGGTGCTGCTGGCATCGGTGCAGTTCACCCAACCCCGCGACCGCGGCGCTTACATGAGCCTCAACGGATGCGTCCGCGATCTCGCCGGAGGCCTGAGTTCGGCCATCGGTGGATGGATGGTCACCCGGGCCGACGACGGTTCCCTCAACCATTTTGGTCGTCTGGGATGGATGGCGGTCGCCGCGGGATTGCTCACGCTCTGGTTGGTGCGACGGGTGCGGATGGTGGAAGTGTAGGCCCGCTGCCCTCAGCGGGCGTTGTGAAATCGCCGCCTGAGCCAGGTCCACGCAGGAATGATTTCACGCCGGAGGCGTACCAGCGATTAGCCCGGGGTGCGCGAAGCGTCACCCCGGGTCATGCGCCACAAAGGATTCCCACCCCGGAGGGGTGGCAGAGCTGGCTGCAACCCCTCCGGGGGAATGGCACTCAGTTAACACCCATAATACTCTTGCTCAGTGGCTTGCGGCGCTTGGGTCCGGGGATCGTTTCAAAGAGCTCTTCGCGGGACAGATGCTGCATCTCCTTGATCACCGCCTGCAGTGCCTTCCAGTTCTCGATCGCCGTCCGCAACCACTCGTACTGCTCCTTCGACAACGCCACGCTCACCGTCTTCCCCCGCTGCTTCCGTGTCCATTGGTAGCACGGTCCGCCGGCTCCGGGACCCCGGTCCTGCACGTACCCTTCGCTGA
>CAMCFL010000005.1 GCA_945873715.1 Akkermansia muciniphila | reverse complement strand
GGGCGGTCAAGAAACGCCCGAAGTACCCCTACCTGAACAAGCCTCGAAGCCGGTATGTGGAACGTCCGAGCCGCAACAAACGCCGCCGGATTTCCAATGCGAAGCGCAAGAGCTCCTCTTAACTGAGTGCCATTCCCCCTCCGGGGTTGGACTTCTTGCGCCATTTACCCGGGGTGGTACCCCGGGCTAATCGCTGCCATCCCTCCGGGATGAGGAGGGGCGACGGGTCTGGCCGCCGCATCGGGGTCGGAGGTTTCCGCATGGCGCGTCGGAGGCAGTGCCAGGATGCGCCCGAGAACCAGGGACGCTCCACCGTCAGCGCGAATCCTTCTTCTGTCCCATTCCCAGGAGGATCGAGTACTTCAGCCAGACTTCCCACGCGGCGATCCGCGCGATCTTCCAGCCCTGTCGGCCGTCCAGAAATCCACCCCGAAGCAGATAACTCCGCACCCATCGGAAAGCCGCGTGGGTCCAGGGAGCCAACGGACCGCAACGGCGTCCCGCCTCCCACCGCGACTCGGCCCAGAGCCGCGCGTACTGACGCCCCCGATCCACGTGGTCGGCTTCATCCCGGAAGGAGTAGTGATGAAGATCGCCGCGAAGCGGTACCACTGCCCCGTCCACCTCCAGGCGCTCATGCACCTTCGCACCGGCATACCGGCCCTTCCGGCGTTGGAACAGTCGGGTGAGCCGGTCCGGATACCAATCGCCATGGCGGATCCACCGGCCTTCGTAGAGGACACAGCGCGGCATGGAAAAGCCGGTCACTCCCGGGGGGATCGGGCCATTGAGGGTCTCGCGGATCTCCTCCCGGAGCGTCGGCGAAAGTTCCTCGTCGGCATCCAGCACCAGGACCCAGTCGAACTTCGCAAGGGACAGGGCAAGATTGCGCTGTCCGACATAGCCCAGCCAATCCTGGTGGAACCAGCGGGCACCGAAACGGTCGGCGATCTCGCGGGTGCCATCCGTGCTGCCGGAATCCACGAGGACGATCTCATGGACGAGATCCCCGAGACTCGCCAGGCAACGATCAATGTTCGCCTCCTCGTTCAGGGTGATGACCACACAGGAAAGTTTCATGGGCGTTCGGCAACCGCACGTTCCAGCACCGCGAGCGTCTCGCGAAGATTGCGCTCCAGATCGATCGGTTCCGCCGGAAAGGAGATCCGCCCGGGCCGCGACCTCCAGGCCAGGATGGCCCGTTCCATTTCATCGAGATCCATGGGATCAGACAGGACGGTTCCATTCCCGCCGGGCGTGAGGATCTCGGAGGCCCCGTTGAAGACGGTGGTCACCACCGGAAGCCCCGCCGCAAGTGCCTCGAAGACGACATTCGACGACGGTTCGTAGATCGGCGGGAACACAAAGAGGTCCGCCGCCGCATAGGCATTCTCGATGTCGGCCATCGTCCCCGCGAAGGTCACGTTGGCACCCGTTCGGCCGGCCCGCCCCTTCCCCACGACGATCAACCGGATCCGGTCGCCCCGGGCCTCGAACCGCCGCATCACGGACAGCAATGGCGGCAACCCCTTGCGTTCCCAACCACTGCCGACAAAGAGCAGGGTGTATTCGTCCTGGGACACGCCCAACCGTTGCCGCGTCGCATCGCGGGCACCCTGGCGAAACCGCGCCGTCTCGATGCCATTGCGCACCCGATCGATCCGGTCGCTGGGAAAGCCAAAGCAACGCTCGATCTCATCCCGCACCAGGTCGGAATTCACGATCACCCGGCGGGTAACGGTGGGATCGAAAGTCCGGGCTTCGAGGCGCAGCACGCTGCGATGGAAGGCACCGATGCCGATCAGGGGACGACGCCACCAAGGCGCGAACCGCCGACGTTGTTCGAGCCAGACACGGTGAACGCCATCGCCGGCACGGTACACGTGCTGACAGGCGGTCCGTTCGAGGCTCAGCACGCACTGGAAACGATCCCGGGCCACCACCTCGGCGGCCGCCTGCGCCAGGCGCTCCGGCCGTTGAGACCGGCCACCCTGGACCACCACCGGATGCAACCGAACCCCGGAAGGCAGACCCGCCCACTCCTCGGCGACCAGATGCACCTCATGCCCCGCCCCGACCAACGCACCCATCAGGCGCGTGGCGTACAGCTCAGCTCCACCAATGGAGGAGCCTCGAAATCGGATGAGGCCAATTTGCATTCGGTGCCTTACTTCGGCTTCACGGCCGTCGTGATGCAACTCCTCGACGACAGCACGTCGAAGGTGTCCGAGAAACCGGCGATGCACTGGCAGTTGGCTCCGTCGTACTCGAAGATCAGGTCGTTCGTCACCGCATGTGAAGTCGAGGCAATCCTTCGGAGTTCCGGCATCGCGCGAGCTTCCAGCCTGCCACCCACCCGACAAGGCGATTCTGTTTCAGGCCTTCCTCCTCGCCAGCAGGTGCCGATAGAACTCCACCGTGCGGGTCGCCATGATGTCGTCGGTGTAGCCCGCCACCACATGCCGCCGCGCGGCGATCCCCAGGCGCTCGCGCAACCCGGGATCACGGATCAACCGGCTGATCTCCTTCGCAAACGACTCGGGATCCCCCGTGGTCGCCAGCAACCCCGTCTGCTCCGTCCGGATCAACTCCGGGATGCTTCCGATCGGTGCCGCCACCACGGGACGACGCATCGCCATCGCCTGTGAGATGGATTGGGGCACGCCTTCAAACCGGTCCGACGTCAGCACGAAGATGTCGCTGGCAGCGAGGATCTCGGGGATGTCGCGTCGATGCCCGGTGAGGATGCAGTCCCCGGTCAGGCCGGAAGTCCGGATCAATTCCTCGATCGACGCCCGGCCGGGGCCATCGCCCACGATCAGGAATCGGATCCCGGGAAACTCCTTCCGAAGCCGTGCCGCCGCCCGGAGGAAGACGTCGTGCCGCTTCATACTGCGCAACACCGCCACCATGGTCACCACGATGGCGTCTGCAGAAATCCCGAACTCCGCCCGCACCGCCTCGCCTCGAACGCGGTCCGGATCAAACCGATCCAGCGAAACGCCCGTCGCGATCGAGAGGATGCGGTCGGGATCCATGCCGTTGTCGACGATCATGGTATCCCGGATGGCCTCCCCGGTGGTGATGACGCCGTCGGTCATCCGATAGACGAAGTTCAGCGGGTTCTTCGAGATCGCGACCGACAGGTGGCGCGACCGGACGAGGAGTCGCGCTCCCGCCCATTTGGCGGCAAAACCACCCACCCAACTGTCCTTGCCACTGTGCGTGTGCACCACGTCGATCCCGTGGGTCCGGATCAACCGGCGGAGCTGGAGGATCGCCCGCAGGTCGAAGCTCCCGCGAATGACCACTTCCTCCACGGGGATGCCCTGTTCCCGCGCCACCTTGAGGATGCCGCTGCCCGGTTGACAGGCGATCAACACCCGATGTCCAAGCTCCCGCATCTTGCGGCACTCGAGGATGATCCTCTGCTCCTGTCCGCCCCATCCACTGGACCATTCGGTGTGCAGGATCGTGAACTTGCCGTCGGAGGCCGGTTTCATCGTCCCACCCCCTGTCGGACCGCCATTCCCGCGAAGACCCCGCCCGCGGCGATCAATCCGTCGAAGGTTCCCTCCTCGATCACGCGCCCGGCGGACAGCACCACGATCCGGTCCATCGAACGCAACGTGGAGAGCCGATGGGCAACGCAGATCACAGTCCGGTTTTCTTCCAGCCGTTCGATCGCCACCTGCACCTCCGCCTCCGACTGCGCATCGAGCGCGGCGGTGGCTTCGTCGAGCACCAGGATCGGGGCGTTGCGGATGAAGGCGCGGGCAATGGCGAGCCGCTGGCGTTGGCCGCCGGACAGATTCACCCCGCGCTCCGCCACGCGGGTGTCGTATCCCTGAGGTAGACGCAGGATGAAATCGTGGGCGAAGGCCGCACGGGCAGCCGCCTCGATCTCCTCGCGGGTCGCGCCGGGGCGTCCGCACCCGATGTTCTCCGCGACGGTCATGTCGAACAGGACGACTTCCTGGCTGACCAACGCCATCCGATCGCGCAGGTCGGAGAGGGAAAGGGCGCGCAGATCGTGGCCGTCGATCCGGATGGCGCCGGCGGTGGGGTCGTAGAAGCGGAACAAGAGGTTGACCAGAGTGCTCTTGCCCGATCCGCTTTCGCCGGCGATCCCGAGCTTGGTCCCGCGCGGAAGGTTCAGCGAGATGTCGCTCAGGATGGCGTCGTGACCGTAGGAAAAACCGAGGTGATCCAGGGTGATGGCCGACTCAAAGGTGGGGAGTCGAACCGGGGTGGAGGATTCCTGGACGGTGGGTTTCTCCCGCAGGACCTGCATGAGTCGTTCAACGCCGGCCTGGGTCTGCTGGATGAGGTTGTGGACGCCCGCCAGCTTCTTCACCGGGGTGTAGACAAAGGCGACGCCGGTGAGGAGCGTCACCATGTCCTCGACCTTGATCTCTCGCATCACGATCACCACCACGAGCAACCCGAAGCCGAACGTCCCGATGGACTCGATGATCGGGTTGGTCAGTTCCTTGGCGCGGATGGTCCGCATCGAGTGGGTCACCAGATCCTTCGACAGATGCCGGAATCGGTTGACCTGCTGTTCCTCCAGGTTGAAGGCCTTTACCACCCGGATGCCCGAGAGCACCTCCACGATCAGGCTCGCCTGCGTGATGGTGGTGTTCAGCCCCGCCTTGGCCGAGCGTCGGACCTTCTTTCCCAGGATGACGATCGGAACGATGACCAAGGGAAAGAACACCAACGTGATCATCGTCAACCGCCAGTCGATCAGGAACAGGCCGATGACGATGCCGAGGATGGTCACCGGTTCCTTGATGGTGTCGGACAGCCCCCCGTTCAGGCACTTCTGCAACATGGCGGTGTCGCCATTCACCCGGGTGATCAGGTCGCCCGTGGTGGCCTTGTTGAAGTAATCGAGAGACAACGAGGTGAGCTTGCGGAGCACATCGACGCGCAGGTCGTTGACCACGCGTTCACTCACCCACGCCAGGCAATAGCTGCTGCCGTAACCCAGGAATCCCCGCAACGCCGCCAACAAGGGAAACAACAGGATCCCGCCCACCACCTGCCGCCAGTCCGCCGGACGGCCCGAGCGCGGCAACCACGCGTCCACCACCCGTTCTGTCCCCGATTGCAATGCCGCCTTCCATTCCCCCAACGCGCCGTGCGACAGCGTCGCGCCCCCCGGGAGGACGGACGTCACCGCGGCTGGCTCGGGGGACATCCGCACCAGGATGGTGTTGATCGCCCAGAGCAGGAGCGCGTTGGTCAGGCCGAACAGGACCGCCAGGAACACCCCGGACAGGAAGCGTCCCAGGTAGCGCCGGAGGTACGGCCACCCGAACCGCAGCACTTTCGCGAGGTTTTGCATCTGTAACCCCGCCAGTCTTCGGGGGAATCGGGGCCGGAGGGAAGATTTCAGTTGGCCGGCCGCGGAGAGTTGCCAGTCCCCAGTGGCCAGAAGGACCGGGGGGGCCGGCAGCTTGCCGGTCCTGGCCTCAGCTTACCTGCGCGCCGCCAAGTACCCACGCTCTGACGCAGATCATGAAGCCCTTCCCCGCTGGAACATCCCCAACCACAGGGTGGGACCGCACCCTCCTGTTCGACGTCTCCAAACACCTCCCCATCTGCGTCATCTGCGCCATCTGCGGATAACCCTCCGTGGATCCGTGGATCCGTGGATGCCATCCCCCGCTTCTCCGCGGCCATCCCCGTCCCACCCAGCTCAGCGGCCTGTTTTCATCGCCGCCTTCACCATCACGAACTCGCCCACGTTTTCCGGAGTGACCATCCCCACCAACACACCACCCTGCACGACGGGAATGGTCAGCACCGATCCCTCCTTCGATTGCGCGCGTCGGAGCACCGTCTCGATGTCCTCTTCCGGGGCGGCCAGGTTGAAGTCACGGCGCATGGCGTCCTTCACCAGCGTGTCCGGTCCACTGGCCGCCAGGGCCCGGAGGAAATCTTCACGGGGCAGGATTCCCACGACATCGCCCTGGGCGACCACCGGAAAGTCCTGCTGATCCCCCGCCAGCAACCATTCCGACATCTCGCGCAGGCTGTGGAACGGTTCGGCGATGCGGAACTGGGTCATCATGGCATCCCGCACGGTGACGCCCTGAAGGATCGAAGTCGTCGCGACGGCATCCGCCTCCTGCGACGCCCCGATCCAGACGAAGAGCGCGATGAACAGCAGGAAGGGTTGTTGGATGGGAATCAATCCGGCCATGCCCAAGAGCACGACCGCACCGAACAGGAGGGCGATCCCCTTGCCGATCGCGGCGGCGATCCGGGTGGCCCGGACCCGATCCCCCCGCCACGACAGGATGGCGCGCAGCACCCGTCCCCCGTCCATGGGGAAGGCCGGGATCAGATTGAAGCCCACCAGGAACAGGTTGACCACCAGCAGCGCGAGCGGGAGCGGAGCGTTCAACGCGGTGGTGTCAAACTGCGGCGTCCGGGCGGGAAACAGCAGCAACCAAGCAAAGGCGAGCCCGGCAATCACGACGTTCACCGCCGGTCCCGCCAGGGCGATCAACAGTTCCTGGCGCGGGGTTTCGCCGGTGGAATCCATCCGCGCAACCCCGCCAATGGGGAGCAGCGTCACATCCCGGGTGCGGATGCCGAAGCGCCGTGCCATGAGCACATGGCCGAACTCATGGAGCAGCACACAGCCGAAGATCAGCGACTGGAACAACACGCTGGAGAGGGCCCCCTGCACCGTGTGGGAAGCATCCCACCCGCGCCATCCGAAGAAGGCGAGCAACAGCAGGAAGGTTAGGTGCAACCGAACCTCCACCCCGAACGGGCGCCCGATGAGTATGGACCATTTCACGGCTGTCACTCTGACCGATCTCCGGCACGGCAGCAATGGGAGCAAGTCCCCGGCCGTGGAGAGTTGCCAGTTGCCAGTTGCCGGTTGCCAGTTGCCGGTTGCCAGTTGCCGGTTGCCAGAGGCCAGTTGCCAGGAGCCAGAAGACCGGGGGGACCGGCAGCCTGCCGGTCCATGTCGTTCGCAGCTTCCGGGGAAATTCACCGCAGAGACGCGGGGACAGCCGCGGAGAAGCGGAGAAGCGGAGACCCGAAGCCGCGAAAAGGCGACTGATCATCGGAAGGCTCCCACGACAGGAATCGTTCACCGAAGGGTGGTTCATTTCAGAATCCAAAACCCTGTGCTTCTTCGCGTCTTCGCGTGCGAATTCCGGTTCACTTCTACTGCATCGCCGCCTGAGGGCAGGCGGCCTACAGCCATGACCAACTCAAGCATCAACGGAAGGGTCCTTGATCTGTGGCATCTGTGGATCAAACCCGGGTCTCCGGCCTCAACCGATCAGGACCGTGGATCTGTGGATGCCATCCCCCGCTCCTCCGCTCCTCCGCGGCCATCCCACTGGCATCTGGGATCTGGCGACTGGCAACTCCCGACCCAACAGTTGCAACCCACGGAGCCTTGGCCATGGTACGCCTGTGAAGCTCGACCTGCCGCGACGCGTGGCACTCTTTGCCTCCGCGATCCTCGTGGTGTCCGTCGCCCTCGGCTGGCGGGCGTGGGTGGCGTGGCAGGAGACCGGTCGCCTTGCATCGCTGGGCCCGACGCTGGACGCCGCGCAGGAGTTGGCAGAGCACTACAAGGCCGAGGTGCTGGAGATGAACCACGCCCTGGCCCGTTATGGCGTGACCGGAATCGAGGATGAACGCCAGCGGTTCGTCGCCACCCGTTCCCGTCTGCGTCATTGGCTGGAAACCCAATCGCAGCAACCCGTGACCGAATCGGATCCGTCCGTGCTCAACCGGATCCAGGTCGCCTTCGCCGCGTTTGAAACGCACGCCGACCGACTGCTGGCCGCGCGAACCTCCAAGGATGCGGGGGTGGAGCCGGCGCAATTGATTGATCAACTCGAGCGGGATTCGAGGGCCCTGCTGGCGCTGGCCAGCGAACTGGATCAACTCCACCGGGCGAAGCTCACCCGTTACCTCGACAGCGCCGAGGAAGCAGCCTCGACCCTGCACAATTTCACCCTCGGTTCCCTGGTGACGCTCCTCGGGCTGATGGCGTGCCTGGGATTCTTCGTCTGGCGGGACCTGATCGCGCCGCTCCAGACCCGGCTTCACCAGTCCCGACTCGCCTTGGAACAGCGGGAGAAACTCGCCTCGCTCGGCGTCCTCGCGGCCGGCGTCGCCCATGAGATCCGCAATCCGCTCACCAGCATCAAGGCGCGTGCGTTCACCCTGTCCCGACTGCTTCCCCACAACTCCGAGGAACACGGCGACGCGCTGGTCATCGGCTCCGAGATCACCCGGCTGGAACGGATCGTCGATGACTTCCTGCGGTTCTCGCGCCCGGCGTCGCCCTGTCCGAGTCCGGTCCAGGCCGGGGCCAGCTTCCGTGAACTGGCCGGCCTCCTTGATCCGGACCTGAAGCGACTCCAACTCCAGCTCGAAGTGGCTCCCGTCGATGACACACCCTTCCCGGCGGACCCCGGACAACTCCGTCAGGTCTTGCTCAACCTGGTCCGCAACGCCATGGATGCCAGCCGTCCCGGCGGAGTCATCACGCTCTCCTCCGCCCGATCCCAGGTCCGGATCGACGGAGTTCCCACGGCGGTCATGAGCCTGTCCGTCAGTGACCCGGGCACCGGGATTGCCCCGGAGGTCCAGCGTCGCCTCTTCGATCCCTTCTTCACCACCAAGGCCAACGGAACCGGCCTGGGATTGAGCATCAGCGCCCGGATCATCGAGGGGCACCACGGCGTCCTCAGCTACCAGACCACTCCCGGCCGCGGAACGGTGTTCACCGTCCACCTCCCCCTCGTCGCCCGGGCGGGTGAGGGCCGCATCCGTTCCCCCCTTCACGAATCCCCTTCCCCCGCCCACGCCACCTGACCATGCAACCCGTTCCCCGACTCCTCCTGATCGAGGATGACCCCGGCGCCGCCGCCTCCCTCAAACGCCTGCTCGCGGCCGAGGGTTATGCCGTGGACATCGCCGCCGATGGCACCGCCGGCCTCGCCGCCGCCCAGGAAGGGGTTCACGACGTCGTGCTGACCGACTGGCGACTCCCCGGTGCCTCCGGCATCGAGATCATCCAGTCCCTCCATCGCTCCCATCCCCGGCTTCCGATCCTGCTCATCACCGCCCACGGATCCACCGAGACCGCCATCGAAGCCACCAAGCACGGTGCCTTCGAGTACCTCCTCAAGCCCCTCGACATGGAGGAACTCCTCGCCGTCACCGCCCGCGCCGTGGCGTCGCACCGCATCATGGTCGAACCCGTCGGCCTCGGCGAAGGCAACCCCTCCCAGGACACCCTGGTCGGACACAGCCGCGCCATGCGCGACATCTACAAGGAGATCGGACGCGTCGCCGCCCAACCCGTGGATGTGCTGATCCGGGGCGAGACCGGGACCGGCAAGGAACTGGTGGCGCGCGCCCTCTACCAGCACAGCCACCGGGCCACCGGACCGTTCATCGCCGTCAACTGCGCGGCGATCCCCGAGTCGCTCCTGGAATCGGAGCTCTTCGGACACGAACGCGGTGCCTTCACCGGTGCAGTGAGCCGACGGGTCGGTCGATTCGAACAGGCTTCGAGCGGAACGGTCTTCCTCGACGAGATCGGGGACCTGTCGCTCACGACCCAGGCCAAGCTGCTCCGCGTCCTGCAGGAACGATCCCTTTCCCGGGTCGGCGGCAATGAAGTGATCCCGGTGGACATCCGCATCCTCGCCGCCACCCATCGCGACCTCGAAGGCATGATCGCCGAACGGCTCTTTCGCGAAGACCTGTTCTATCGCATCAGCCAGTTCACCATCGCCCTGCCCCCGCTCCGGCAACGTCCCGAGGACGTTCCCGATCTCGTCCGACATCTCGGCCGCCGCTTCGGTCGCGAGCTCGGCATTCCCAATCCCGCCTTCACCCCGAAAGCCATCCAACTGCTCCAGAATCAACCCTGGCCCGGCAACGTCCGACAACTCGGCAATCTCCTCCGTCAACTCCTCGTGGTCGCCCGCGGTCCCGTCGGGGCCGATCACGTCCGCGCCGCCCATGCCAAGGGGGATCGTCCCACCGTCGAACCGGAAACAACCCTGGACGCCCTGGCCCGACAGATCCTGGCCCATGCCCGGGAGAACGGTTCGGACGACGCCCATGCCCGGCTCATCGCCGTGGCCGAACGCGCCCTCTTCCAGGTCGCCATGGAACAGGCCGCCGGCAACAAGACGCTCGCGGCCCGCTGGCTGGGCATCACCTGCTTCACCCTGCGCGAACGCCTGATCGAAATGGGTTTGAAGGACTCCACTGGAAACTGACGGCTGGCCACGGACATCGCTCTCCGGGACGGTTCTCCCTGTGCGTTCATCGCCTGAAACGCCGCCTGACCACGCGCGTTCCGGAGCGCTGGCCGGCGGTCTTGCCTGCATCCTCTGGGGATTGGTCCCGCTCTACTGGAAGCCACTCGCCGCCGTGGATCCGGTGGAACTGATCGCGCACCGCCATGTCTGGTCGCTGGTCCTTCTGATGTTGCTCGTGCTCGGACGTCCCGGTGGACTCCAGGAGGTGGGGAAAGCCCTCAGTTCCGTTCGATCGATCGCGCGCCTCGCCCTCTGCTCCGTCCTGCTCACCACCAACTGGCTCGTCTACGTCTGGGGCGTCAACCACGGACAGATCATCGAGACCAGCCTCGGATATTTCCTCCTGCCCCTCATCAGCGTCCTCGCCGGACGCTTCCTCCTCCACGAACACCTGCGTCGGGTCCAGTGGATCGCCGTGGGAGTCGCCGCCGTGGGCGTGGCGTTGATGGTCTTCCAGGCCGGACGTCTCCCCTGGATCGCCCTGCTCCTCGCCGGCAGCTGGGGTTGCTACAGCATCCTGCGCAAGCTCTCGAAGCTCGGTCCGATCCCGGGATTGGCGGTCGAAACCCTGTTGCTCGCTCCGGTGGCCATCGGATTCCTCCTCTGGCGGCATCACGACGGGACGGGGGCCCTGACCCGCGTCGATCTGCGAACCCATCTGCTCCTGCTGAGCGCCGGGATCGTCACCGCCGTGCCCCTGCTCCTCTTCGCCCATGCCGCACGGAACATCCGCCTGTCCACCCTCGGACTGCTCGGCTACCTCTCACCCACCCTCCAGCTGATGCTCGCGGTCTGGGTCTATCACGAGACCTTCACCGCCACGCGGATGACCAGCTTCGTCTTCATCTGGATCGCCTTGATCCTCTACACCGCCGACAACCTCCTCGCCCAACGCCGGGCAGGCGGGGTTTGAACCACCACGAAGCAACGACAGCCCGTTTCAACAACCACGACGCAACGGCAGCCACGTCCGGTCCGGTTCCGTTCCCTACGTGGCGGTCGTTGCTCCGTCGTTGTGCACCACGCCTCCCATCCCAGCCCGTTTCAACATCCACGACGCAACGGCAGCCACGTCCGGACTGGTTCAGCTCCCTACGTGGCGGTCGTTGCTCCGTCGTTGTGAACCTCACCTCCCATCCCAGCCCGCTTCAACAACCACGACGCAACGGCAGCCACGTCCGGTCCGGTTCCGTTCCCTACGTGGCGGTCGTTGCTCCGTCGTTGTGAACCACGCCTCCCATCCCAGCCCGTTTCAACATCCACGACGCAACGGCAGCCACGTCCGGACTGGTTCCGTTTCCTACGTGGCGGTCGTTGCTCCGTCGTTGTGAAGCGCCCGCCCCACTCAGCCCACCAGCGTGGCGCCCTTGAGCATCCGACAGAACTCCTTCTTGGTGGCCTCATGATGGGTCCCCTCGCCGGATTCCATATTGGAGATCTTCTTATATCCCACCTTGAGACGCTCCAGATTGACCACCCGCACGTAGCCCTCGCTCGACCGCCAGATCTGTCCTTGCAACAACTTCACCCCGCCAAAATGCCCCGCGCCCCCCGGAGGAACAAGCCTGTCCCTCGTGGATCCGTCGATGCCGTTCCAGAGATTTCACCGCAGAGACGCGGAGACGCGCGGACAAGGCCCTGACCAACGAACTGCGCGAAGCGTCCTGGAGTGCGCGTAGCGTCAGCTACCGCTTTGCTCGCGGAACCTTCGTCCGCCCTATGCGCCCGTTTGCCCCGGCACAAGGTGACGCCCCACCCTCGCGGCGAGACCTGAACCCGGACCCGAGCGTCAACCCAAGGCGCGGTGAAGCGGGCGAAAGCGGCAGCTGACGCTGCACGCACTCCAGGACGCTCCCGCGCCCGCGGTCGAGCCGGTTGCAGGATCCGGTCCAGGAACGGGTCTGCCTGAACTCCGCTTCTCCGCTCCTCCGCGGCCATCCCAAGCTCGACGGTCGTCCGCCCCGTACCGGCGGGCCGCCGGCTACCCCCGAGTCGGTGGGTCCTCCCGGATTGCCAAAGTTGGATGAACGGCATCCGCCGATGGATCTTCCTCTTCGGGTCAGGCGGGCTCCGTCTCCTCAGGTTTTACCTAAAAACCATCGGGGTGCGTCAGTGTCGTTCGGCAACTCTTTAGGCACTGTCCGGATGGTGCCGGACGTCACCTCCGCAGGGTGACCTTCGTTACTATTGGCACCCATCCCATCGACCCCCAGAGTGCCCCGGCGCTGGCACTTCCCCTGATTCCCGTGACGAGCATTCCGAGCATCCCTTCCGCCCCCCGCGCGCGATGGCCCCTCCGGGTCGTCCAGGGCCTCGTCGTGCTCGGGTTGGTCGGGCTCGCGGTCCTCTGGGGACGTCCGGTCTGGTTGACCGGAGGCGTGCCGCTGGACTGGGCCGGGCTCTGGACGGCGGATCGGGTGTTGGCCGACGATTCCCGTTTCCGTACCCGGATCGTGGGGGCGCGGATCATCGAGATGGACGGGGATGCCGCCTATCAGATGGATGGGAATCCGGCGGCCAACGAGTACGTGGATCTCGGTGCGTGGAACGTCGGACCCGAATGGACGATCGCGGCCTGGGTCCGGATGGAGCAATGGCCGGGGGATCCCGGGGGTTGGGCCAATCTTGCCGGCGGCGCTCCGGGCGAGCGGGGGACGGCGTGGATGCTGGGGGTCCATGAGGGTCGGCCTTCGGTCACCGTTGGCTCACTGAAGACACCGATCCGCGTGTCGGCCACGAACCCGTTCGTCCGTGGCCGCTGGACGCACGTCGTCGCCACCGGGAATCCCCAGGGGGTCCAACTTTTCGTCGGGGGCGAACTCGTCGCCCGCCAGGAGTTTTCGACCAACGCTCCGGTGCCGTGGGCCCCGGATCATCACCTGCCTTTCATCGGTTCGGGCGGACAGGAATCGCACTGCCGCGCGCAGGTCGACGATCATGCCGTCTATGGACGCACCCTCGGTCCCGCGGAGATCGCTGCACTGGCCCAGTCCGGGCGGGGCGGGCCGACCCGCCAGTGGCTGAAGGTCCAGGAATGGCGGAGCCGGAGCCCGTGGATGGCGGCGGCGGCGGCCGCTTGCCTGGGGTTGACCTGGATGATCCCAGGGTTCCGAACCTGGCAGCTTACACGGGGTCGGCAGATCCGGGCCTATGCCGCCGCCTGGATGGTCCTGCTCTCGGGAACGGTGGCGACGGTCATCGCCGCCCGCGTGGCGAAGAATTGGATCACCGAGAATGCGCGCCACGAGTTCGAGAGCGGGATCCAACAGGTGCGCCAGGACATCGACACCTACTTCGAGCGCCTGGCCACCAGCATGAAGTTGATCCGTGAGACGGTGCGTGGCACCGGAGCCACTGCCCTGCCGGACTGGAGTCGCACCGTCCACGAGTCCCAGCTCATGGGGGAATTCCCGGCAATGACGATGGCTGCGTTCGCAACGTTGGTCCGCCCAGAGGCACGGGCAGCGCACGAAGCCTCTTGGCGCGAGTTGCACGGAGCTCACTACCGCATCCGACCGGATCTCCCTGCGTCCCTGCGCAACCCGGCCCAGGGCGAGATCACCAATGCCTTCCTTCCCATTACCTTCGTCAAGCTGGGCGAGACGCACTGGCTGCGGGGAGTGTCGACCGCGGACTACCTCGGGCACGATCTCCTGGCGGTGTCCAATGCGGGACCCGCCAGCGATGTGATCGTGTACAAGCTCAGCGTGGTAATGGGAACACGCATCCGATCGGTCCCTCCGGAGGCGCTGCCGATCGGCGGTCCCGAGCGGGCCGTGCCGACCGGGGTACCCATCGTGATGCCCATGACCTGGCCGGGGTCGGGTCCGGACGCGCACCAGCACCGGGGACTGTTCCTGTCGGTGATCAGCTTCGAGGGTTTTTTCGCCGGAGTCTTCAATCAGCGCGCGCCGGACTTCGGAGTGACGCTGGCTCTCCGGGAGGACGGGCCCGGGGTTCGCTACCCGGTCTTCGACAGCCCGACCCTCTGGCCGACCACCGCGGAACCCGCCACGCCCTGGTTTCGGAACCGTGATTCCCTTCCGCTTTACGAGACGCGTCTGCATTACGATTTCTGGACCACTGCCGATTTCGACCGGCGTCAGGGGCGTCATGCGCCCTGGGCCATCGGCGGCGTCGGCTTCTTCCTTACTCTCCTCACCACGGGATTGTTGGCGGCGCAGGTCCGGGGACGATTGCGGGAAGCGGAGATCTCGGCCGGGCTCCGCCGTTCCCAAGCCGAGTTGGATGCGAATCGCAATCTTCTGCAACGGATGCTCGATCATGACCCAGCCAAGATCTATCTGCGGGACGGATCCGGACACATGCTCATGGCCAACCGGGGCGTGGCCGAACTGTACAATGCGCCCGTCGAGCAGGTGTTGGCTGCGCATCGCGCCATGGTGGTTTCGGGCCAGTACCCTCCCGGCGTGCTCGATCTGATCGAGAAGGACTTTGCCGTGTTGAGGTCGGGTCAAATCTCCCAGTGCGAGGAATCGCACACCGTGCCGGATGGCCGCCAACTGTGGTTCCTCGCCGTTCGCGTTCCGATCCGGGCGCCCGACGGTTCCGGTCAGGTGCTGGGGATCTCGACCGAGATTACCCGACTCAAGGAGAGCGAGCAGTCGTTGCGTGAAAGCCAGGCCCGATTGGAGGCCGCGCTGCGCGAGCGGGCGCGGCTGAGTCGGGACCTGCACGATGGTACCATCCAGAACCTCTATGCCCTGGGTCTGGAACTGGGGCAGGTACGAACCCTTCTCGTCGATGACCCAGTGCGGGCCGAACTGGAACTCGGCCGGACCATCACCGTCCTCCAGTCGGCGATTGGCGAACTCCGTCAGTTCGTCCTCGCGTTGGAACCGGATGCCTGGCAGGGCCAGTCGCTCAGCAGCGCCCTGAACGCCTTGGTCGCGCGGCTCCGTCGGACCACTTCCATCGGGTTCGAGCTCGACGTGGATCCGGCGGTCGATCAACTGCCCGCGAAGATGGCCATCCACCTCCTCCAACTGGTGCGCGAAGGGCTTTCCAACGTGCTCCGCCACGCCGAAGCCACCTCCATCCGGGTCGTGCTACGGGCCCCGGGGTCCGCGACCGGGACTGCGCCGGACGGGTGTCTGGAGATCCGGGATGACGGCAAGGGGTTTGATCCTGAAGTCGCGGCCGCCAGTGGCGGGCGGGGCCTGCGCAGCTTCCGCGAACGCGCGGCCGAGCTCGGCGGCGACTGCACGGTCGAGAGCGACCCGAGCCATGGGACCCGCATCCACATCACCTTCCCCGGAGGCGTGAATTCATGAACCTTGAAACCCAAGGCGCTTATCCGCAGATGGCGCAGATCACGCAGAGGCAGAGGCCTCTGGAGATGCCCGAGAAGAAGTGGCCGTCTCCCTCCGCAGGTGAAGCCGGTTCGGCGGGAAGTGGTTTTGGTATCTGCGCCATCTGCGGATAAGACTCCGGACTTTGGCATGAATTCCACACCTCATTCCGCCCCCCCTGTGATCCGCGTGCTGATCGTGGACGATCATCCTGTTGTGCGGGTGGGATTGCGTTCGGTCTTGAGCAATACCCGGGGAATTGAAGTGGTTGGCGAAGCGGCCACCGGACATCAGGCGCTCGCCTACGCCCTCCAGTTGCGACCCACCTTGGTCCTCCTGGATCTACGCCTGCCCGACATGAGCGGGCTGGAGGCCTGTCGGCGGCTCAAGGAAATGGTTCCCGCGCCTCAAGTCGTCTTTCTCACTTCCTATGCCGAAGACGCATCGGTGGTCGCCGCCATCGGGGCCGGGGCGGACGGTTATCTGCTGAAGGATGTGGACGGCACCAACCTCCCGGCAGCCCTCCGCACCGTCGCCGAGGGCGGAACCGCGCTCGACCCGGTGACGGCACGATCGCTGGCGTCCGCGGTGCGCCAGCCGGAAACTGCGGGCAAGGACGGGCGTCGCCTGGACGCGCTGTCGGCCCAGGAACGCCGCGTGCTCTCGCTCGTGGCCGAAGGTCGGACCAACAAGGAGGTGGCCGACGCCCTGCATCTGACGGAAGGCACGGTGAAGAACTACCTCGGCAACGTCTTCGACAAACTGGGCGTGAAGAACCGGACGGAAGCCGTGGGCCTCTGGCTACGGGAACTACGGGGGAACCGGGACGCGTGAGGGGGGATTGAGGCCCACGAATCACACGAAGCACGCGAAGCCGAGGAATGGTTCGTGTGGTTGGTGTGATTCGTGGGCCATTCCGGTTCCCAAGGGAGTTTGCCACGGACTCGCGGAGCACGTCCCTCCGACGGTCGTCACTGCCGGGGTTTGCGCTGCGGCTTGAGGCCGGTGATGACCCAGATGTCGAACGATTCGTTCACCACGACTTTCCAGGGCATCAGATAGTAGCCTTGGTCGCCGTGTTCGGGTCCCCAGGAATTGAGGACGATGGCACCCTCGGGACGGTAGCCGACGATCGCCATGAAATGTCCGGTTTTTGGAAGCCGCTTGTACTCCCGGAAGCGCTCGAATCGGGCGGGTTGTTCCGCGAGGGGAACGCCCTTCATGCTTTCGAAGAGATAATCCCGCCGCCAGGTCCCGAGGAACACCGGGAAACCCCGGGAAAGCGCGACGCGGATGCCGTGGGCCGTGGCTGCGGGCGCGCGCTTCACGATCCGTTGGTAGCCGCGGATGCGGATCCGCTTGCCCTCCTGATAGGCGTCCTTGACCGGAGCTTGTTTCAATCGCTCCAGCTCGAATGGCCACGATTTCTCGGCGCAGATCCCCATTTTCCGAAGGGCCTTGGCGAGGCTCCGCGTGCTGACCGGCTCGTCCTTGCCGGCGTCGCCCGTGATCTTCAGGGCGTTGTACCAGGTGAACATCGCCGACAGCTCCACGGCCCGGTCGGGCTGATCCCGCCGGAGGAGCATTTCCAGGATGGAGGAAGCGGTAAACGCCCCGCAAGCGTTGGTGTGTCCCTGGTTCTCGACGCGGAAGACGTAGGACCGCAGGTCCACCGACTCCGGGCAGCGTCGGGCGGAATTCCACTCGAAGCACTGATCCCGCGGGTCCTTGCGGTCCCGGCAGACCCCCATCAACTCACGCACCCTGGAACGCCGGCTCATGTTCAGGGCTTCACCGGTTTCACTTCGAAGCCGTGCGCCTTCGGTTTGCGAAGCCCATCGAGCTTCACCTCCAATGCGGCGATCGCGGCGTCCATCTTCGCGAGCTCGGAGCTGCGCCGGGCTTCAACTTCCGGTCCGGCTGCCCAGCCCGGGAACGAATACAGCTGCACGTCGCGCCATCGGCTGAAGAAGCGGTTGTTCTTCTCGAACACGGCGGCGAGGACCTCACGCGCCTGGCGGGTGATCGGTCCGGCGGCATTGGAGAAGTTCCAACCGGACGCCAGCGCAGAAGCTTCCACGCGCCCGGCGGATTCCCCGTCGATGGTCACTTCATAGGTCCCGGCGGGCAGCCCGGTGATCTTGAGTTCCAGTCGGCTGAGATCGTCGAGGACCGGTGCCAGCGTGAGCGCCGCTTCGGCCCGGGTGTCGATGGGCATCGGCAGGGCCGAATCGAGACGGCTGAAGCTCACCGACGATCCGTTCACTGCGAGGCCGTCGATGCGGCAATTCTCCCCGGTGGCGCGCTTGGCGGCCACGTCAATCACCGCCCGCGAAACCAGGGGTTCCGCTCCGAGTCCCTTCAGGACCGCCCACGCCATCAAGGTCTGGCCGGACGGTCCCGGATGCACCGCGTCGCCGCCTCCGATGAAGGCCTTTGGATCCTGCGCCCGTGCGGCGAGCATCAACTTCATGAAGGGATCGAACTGATCGACGAAGGTCGCACCCGCACCAGTCGCCACTTCCTTCAATCCATCCGAAAACTGTCGGAGCGATTGGTTGCGCTCGTCCCGATCCGGATCCGGCCGGCGTTCCTCGATCGGTTGCGGCGTCAGGAATGCCACACGGGCACCGCTCTTGCCCAGGACCGTGGCGATCTCCTTCTGGCTGCGCGCGTAGGCGCGGAAGATGTCGGGCCGGAACTTCTGATACGAATGATCGTTCATTCCGAACTTCACCGTGACGAAGGTCGGACGCAGCGGAAGGACATCGCGACCCAGGCCGCGTCGGACCGAATCCGTCACCCTTGCCGACAGATCATCGCCCTCGGCCTTGAACAGCTGGCCTTCATCGGGGTGGGCGCGCTGACGGAGCCAGGCGGTGTCGCCGCCCCACCCGACATTGCGAAAGCTCAGCTTCCACTCGGGATGCCGCGTGAGCGCGTAGGCCTCGATGTAGGTGGTATACAGCCGTTGCTCGGTGATGCTGTCACCGAGGAAGACGACGCGGTCGCCGTCCCGGATCTGGAAGTCGGCCGACAACCGCCCCACGCCGACCACGACGACGGCGAGCCAGGTGAGGATGCGATGTTTCTTGGACATGTGAGTGGGGACATCCAACTCCTGGGCCGACGCAACTTCAATCCCCCAATCGGTCGCTCCGCCCGGCCGGGCCGAAGCGAAGATTTCAGTTTCAAGATTCAAGTCGTCGCGGGTTTCGCGAACGTCCCGCCGCCGCCTTCAAGTTCCCATTCTTGAAACAAGAAACTGGGAACTCGGCCCAGTCCGCCCCGACTGTCGTCTTGCGCGTTCCGGGTGGGATGGGATCGTCCGGTTTCGCATGAGAATCCATCCCTCCCTCCTCACCCCGCTGGCGATCGTGGCCCTGGTCTCCCGACTGTGCGCGCATTCGGCCAATGAACCTGCGCCCAAGATCGATTCGGGTTGGAAACAACGCCAGGAAACCCTCAATCAGCGGGCCGCCGAAGCCGGTGCCAAGGCGCAGGTGATCTTCATCGGCGATTCGATCACCCAGGGCTGGGAAGGCGCCGGCAAGGAGGTCTGGACGAAGTACTACGCCCGACGGAATGCGGTCAACCTGGGCATCGGCGGGGATCGCACCCAACACGTCCTGTGGCGCCTCGAGAACGGCAATCTCCAGGGCCTCCAGCCCAAGGCGGCCGTGGTCATGATCGGCACCAACAATTCCAACGGGGAAGACAACACCGTCGAACAGATCGCCGCCGGCGTGGGTGCCATCGTCCAGAAACTCCGCACCGCCCTGCCCGATACCACCGTCCTGTTGATCCCCATCTTTCCCCGGGGCGAGAACCCCAATCCGCAGCGCGGAAAGAACCAGCAGGTGAACCAGATCCTCCAGAAGTGGGTCGACGGGAAAATGGTCCTGTGGGTCGATTTCGGACACAAGTACCTGGATCCCGCTGGGGTGATCCCGGGACGGTTGATGCCCGACTTCCTGCACCTGAGCGAAGCCGGCTATCAGGTCTGGGCCGAATCACTCGAACCCCAGCTGGCTGCTGTCCTCGGCGAATCCCCCGCCTCCGGCGAAGCTGCGGCCGTGGACGGACCGACGTTGTCCGGGCGGTGGACCCTGACCATGGCCGGGCCGAACGGGGATCCGGTGAACTTTGCGATGACGCTCAAACAGGACGGAACGCGTCTGTCGGGATCGGTGGAACGCCAGACGGGCGCGCCGATGTCGCTTTCCGACGGCAAGGTCGAAGGCACGAAGTTCTCCTGGGTGATTCACCGCGAGCGGAGTGCCGGCGGCAAGATGACGTACAAGATGGCCGGCGAAGTGAAGGACGGACAGCTCCAGGGCCGCACGGACACCGAATTCGATGGCAGACCGACCTCCAACGAGTGGACCGCGAAGCGGAAGTAACCGGGGGAAGATCCCAGTTGCCGGTTCGCAGTGGCCAGTTCCCGGATTCCAGAGGGAAGCGGTCGACGACCGGGGATGCTGGCGGCCCGCCGGCACGGCTGAACGGGTGTCCTCCTGGGACCGCAGGCGTCCCCGCCCGCTTCCGCCTTCCCGGCCCGCGCAGCCCGGGGGCGCATCCGGACTGTGTTGGACCCGTTGTAGGCCCGCTGCCCCCAGCGGGCGGTTCTCTCAACGCCGCCGCCTGAGCCGGAACGATTCAGTCGAGGTGAGCCGGAATTCTCACGCGAAGCCGCGAAGGCGCGAAGAAGCACCGGCTTTTGGTTCTGAAATGAGCCACCACCCGGTGAACGATCCCAGCCGGGGGTATCTTCCGAAGATCCACCGTCTCTTCGCGGCTTCGCGGCTTCGCGTGAGCTTTTCCCTCCAACGCAACCGAATCGTTCCGCCTGAGGACAGGCGGCCTGCACCCAGGACAGACTCAGGATGCGCCCACATGCGGGTCTTCCAAAAATCGGCCTTGTCACGACGGCAACGGCTGGTACGTTCGCGCCTCTTTTTCGTTACATGAAGGCTGACATTCATCCGCGTTACCTGCAGAGCGAGATCCGCTGCGCCTGTGGCAATGTGATCGCGACTCGTTCTACCAAGCCGTCGATGCTGATCGGCATCTGCAATGCCTGCCACCCGTTCTATACGGGCCAGCAGAAGTTCGTCGATACCGCTGGCCGGGTGGACAAGTTCCAACAACGGCTCGCCAAGACCCAGGCCGCCCAGGCGGCCCTGGCCGAGGCTGCGTCCAAGAAAAAGAAGAAGGTCTAGCCCCGTCCTGCAACACCCGCCCGCCGGCGCACCCTCCCGGGTCGCCCGCGGGCGGGTTTGTTTTTCACGACCCTTCCTTCGATCGCCCGCTCCGTCCGCCGTGGATCTCCAGCCCTTCATCGAAAAGTTCCGACGTCGCTTCGACGAGGTGGAGGCGCAACTGTCGGCACCGGATGCCTTTGCCAACGCCCAGAAGGGGCAGGAACTGACCCGCGAACACTCACGTCTGCGGGAATTGGTGACCGACGGCGAGGCCTGGGTGCAGGTCGGGCGAGAGATCGAGGAGAACCGCCAGTTGCTGGCCGCGGAGACGCCCAGCACCGAACTCGGTCAGATGGCCACCGAGGAACTCCAGCGGCTCGAACCCGAACTCCAGCGCCTCACCCTGCGCCTGCTGGACGGCATCGCCCCGCCGAGCCCGGTGGATTCCCGCAACTCGGTGGTCGAGATCCGCGCCGCCGCCGGCGGGGCGGAGGCCGCGCTCTTCGCGGCTGATCTCTGCCGGATGTACTCGCGCTACGCCGAAGACCGCGGTTGGAAGGTCGAGACGCTCGACGCCAGCACTTCCGATCTGGGTGGATTGAAGGAAATCGTCCTGTTGATCTCCGGGCAGGACGTGTTCAAACGGCTCAAGCACGAGTCCGGCGTCCATCGGGTCCAGCGCGTCCCCGCCACCGAAGCCCAGGGCCGGATCCATACCAGCACGGCGACGGTCGCGGTGCTGCCCGAGGCGCAGGAAGTGGACGTTGAGATCAAGACGGAGGATCTGGACATCAGCGTCTGCCGCGCGGGCGGCCACGGCGGCCAGGGGGTCAACACGACCGACTCGGCGGTGCGGATCGTGCACGTCCCGTCCGGGATCGAAGTCCGTTGTCAGGACGAACGTTCCCAGCACAAGAACAAGGCGAAGGCCATGATGGTGCTCCGTTCCCGGCTGCTCGAACGGAGGCTGGCGGAGGAAGCCGAGAAGATGGCCAAGGAACGCCGCGGACAGGTCGGGACCGGCGATCGTTCGGAAAAGATCCGAACCTACAATTTCCCCCAGAACCGCGTCACCGACCACCGGATCGAGGTCACGCTCTACAACCTTGCCGGCCTGATCGAAGGCAAACTGGATCCGCTCCTCGACCCGTTGATCGGCCGCGAGGTCACCGAACGCCTCGCCCTGCTCCAGAAGTAGTGAGGTCATCTGTGGATCAACCGCCTTTTCTCTCAGCCTGATACCATGCCTGATTTCATTCCTGCCGGACTCGTCTTCGACTGCGACGGTACGTTGGCCGACACCATGCCGCTTCACTGGCGGGCGTGGTCCGAACTGGCCGATCAACATCGCATCGAGTTCTCCGAGCACCGTTTCTATTCCCTCGGCGGCGTGCCCACCCGCGACATCCTCCGGATGCTCGCCCACGAACAGGAACGGGCGGACCTCGATCCCATCGCCCTCGCCCGGCACAAGGAAGAGCTCTACCTGCGTTTCCTGCCCGAGGTGACGCCAGTGGAGGAAGTGGTGTCCATCGCACGCGAACATCGCGGGCGCATCCCGATGTCGGTGGCCTCCGGCGGATCGCGCCACGCCATCCGTCACATCCTGGAACACCTGAACATCCTCGACTGGTTCGATGCCGTGGTGACCAACGAGGATGTCACGCTTCAGAAGCCGGCTCCCGACATCTTTCTCGAAGCCGCCCGTCGGATGGCGGTGGACCCGGCCCGATGCCGAGCCTTCGAAGACACCGATCTCGGCATGCAGGCCATCCGCGCCGCCGGCATGGACGCGGTCGATGTGCGATTCATGCGCACCGGCCTCCCGCCCGCGGCGTACGGAGCGCTGGGGAAGTAGGCTCACGCCGCGAAACCGCAGAGGTTTATCCGCAGATGACGCAGATTCCGCAGATGGGGAGGCTCTTGGATGCGTCCCAGGCGAAACGGCAGCTTCACTCTGCGGGTGAGCGCGATCTGGCGAGAAATGGCCCATTTATCTGCGCCATCTGCGCCATCTGCGGATAGAACTCCGGTTCTCGGCGTCACTCCACCGACGCCACGCGGAATTCCTCGCCCGACGGCATCTTCACGCGGTCGCCCACCTTGCGTCCCATCAATTGGGTACCGAGGGGCGAAGGCGGCGTGATGACAGTGATCTCCTCGCCGCCGTGTTCCACCTCGGTCCCGCCGGATTTGGGCCCCATGAAGTACCAGGCATGGGACTTGCGCCCCTTCAATTGCACCAGCGCGCCGACATCGACGGGAGATCCCTCGGTGAAGGCCTTGCCCGCGAGGCCGCGGAACAGGATCACGGAATTCTCGATCTCGGCGGCCTGTCGCGACTGACCCCGGGCGAGGTAGGACGCCTCCAGTCCGCGGGTGTCGTACTTGTTCTCGGCCTTGCTCTGCGGGTCGGTGGCTTCCGCCGCTGCGGTGCGTGCGGCGCGAAGGTACAAGTCCAGCTCCGAGGCCAGCTTCTCCACGATCTTCCTGAGTACTTCCTGTTTGTTCACGAAATCATCCTCTCACCGTCGGGAGCATCTTGAGATGTAGGCCGCCTGCCCCCAGGCGGCGATGAGGCAACACCCGCTGAGGGCAGCGGGCCTACCATCGTTGTAACCCACGCCAGATGCCCCACTCACCGTCTCGCATGGTAGGCAGGGTCTGCGTACTTCACCCGCACCAATTCCTCCGCTGCCGTCTGCCAGGTCGCGGCTTCCGCCGGTTCCCACGTCACGCCCCAGTCGTAGGTGGCTGCTTCCTGCAAGGCCTGCGCAAACTCCCCCCGGTCCACCCCCGACGGCACCGGCTGGATGCTGCCCTGGATGAGCAGTCCCAGCT
>CAMCFL010000004.1 GCA_945873715.1 Akkermansia muciniphila | reverse complement strand
GAGGTCGTTGATTCAGAAACGCACCGAAATTCCAGGCCTTCGCGCGGAGCCTGATGCGCTTTCACCCCTGTCGCGTCCTGCTGCTCGCGTGGGGATTGTTCCTGGGCGAGGCGATCGCGGCTCCTTTCACCTATCAGGGGCGCCTGGTGGACGGAACGGCCCTGGCGAACGGCAACTATGAGCTGACTTTCCGGCTGTTCGACAGCCTGACGGTTGGCAACCGGATCGGCCCTGAACTGGTGCTGACGCCGGTTGGGGTGACCAACGGTTTGTTCACGGTGGCGCTGGACTTTGGGAACGCCGCGTTTGACGGGGCTGACCGCTGGCTGGAACTGGCGGCCCGGCCGAGCGGGACTGGGGTAACCCTGTCTGTGTTTGCGCCGCGGCAGGCGATCACGGCGGTGCCCTATGCGCTGCATGCCTTGACCGGCTCGGCCGACGCCGGAGCGCTGACCTTGGGCACCCTGCCTGACGGGCGGTTGAGCGCAAATGTCGCGCGGACGTCCGACGTCTTGACGTTCAGCAACACCCTCTCCGCCCGGTTGGTGGGCACCAACGACGCGTTGGTCAGCCTGATCCTTGCGCTCAGTTCGCGCGTGATCGCTCTGGAGGCCAGCAGTGGGTCCGCCTCCGGTAGCCTCCTGGCGTCGGCCCTGCCGGCTGATCCGGTGTTGCTGGCCCAGGGCTTGACCCGGGCGGGGGGCATCCGGGCTCCGGCCTGGGTCAGCGGAAGCGGGGTCGATGCTCCGAGCGCCCGCGAAGGGCACAGTGCCATTTGGACCGGGCAGGAAATGTGGGTTTGGGGCGGATCCCTCGGTGGGGCGCAGTACTCCCTCTCCGGGGGTGCCTATCAGCCGGATACCGATGGCTGGACGATCCTTTCCCCGCTCGATGCGCCCACGGCCCGCAGTGGACACACGGCGGTCTGGACCGGGACAGAGATGATCGTCTGGGGTGGGTTTTCCGGCAGCGCGGCGGTGGACACCGGCGCCCGCCATGGCGCGGCCACCCAGTCGTGGCGCCCCGTGAGCAGCGTCAACGCCCCCACGGCGCGCGACTCCCACCTTTCCGTCTGGACCGGCAGCGCAATGCTGGTCTGGGGCGGTCGGAATCGAAGCACTTTGGCGGCCGCTGGAGCCCAATACCGCCCGGGCACCGATACCTGGGAAGCGCTGCCGGTGGCCAACGAACCGGTGCCGCGGATGTCCGCCGCCGGAGTCTGGGCCGGTGATCGCTGGTTGGTGTGGGGTGGCATGTCCACGAGCGGATACGAGCAGTCCGGCGGCCAATTGCTCTGCCCTGGAGGCACCCCGACCGCCTGGCAGGCCATGAGCACGGTGGGCGCGCCTTCCGGCCGCGAGGGCCATGTCGCGGTCTGGACCGGCACGCGCCTGCTGGTCTGGGGCGGGCACAACTTCGGCACGCCGCTGAATGACGGGGCCGCCTATGACCCGATCACGGACCTCTGGACCCCGATCTCCGCGGTGGGCGCCCCGTCGGCCCGCAGCCTTCCGGCCGGAGCCTGGACCGGTTCCGAATGGGTGCTGGTCGGCGGCCTGACCGGCTCCGGGGCCGCGTCCGGTGGTGCGGCCTATACGCCGGCCACCGACGCGTGGCGTACCCTGGACAATCCCGGATCGCCGGTGGCCCGCAGCGGTGCCGCCTCCGTCTGGACGGGTTCGGAAATGATCCTCTTCGGCGGACGCAACGCCACCACGCTGCAAGGCAGCCTGGAGCGGCTCACGCCTCAAAGCGCCTGGTATTTCTATCGCAAGCCATGACCAATTCTTCCCTCCGCCTTCGCGGCCTTGCCGCCGCCCTGACCGCGTGCTGTGGCTTCACCGCCGAGGCCCAGTGGCAGACCCAGTCCATGACCCTGAAGCCGGGGTGGAATGCGGTCTACCTGCACGTCGATGCGTCGCATGTCTCCCTCGACACACTCCTCGGCTCCACCGGCACGATCGATGAGATCTGGCTCTGGCAGACTCCGGCCTCGCAGCTCCAGTTCGTCAAAAGCCCCCAGGAGCCCATCACGCCCAACACCCAGTGGGCCGTGTGGAACCGCTCCCCGGGCAATGTCGACACCTTCACCCAGCTCCGGCCCAACGCCGCCTATCTGGTCCATCATACGGGAACCGCCAACGTGGTCTGGGATCTCGTCGGCAAACCCGTCCTGCCGCGCTACGACTGGACCACCACCGGCCTGAATTTCATCGGCTTCCCCACCCCTGCCGGTGCGCCGCCCAGCTTCGAGAAGTTCCTCGACCAGGTGCCGGCCCTCGCCCTGGGTGCCGAGCTCTTCCGCTATCCCGGTGGTCCCATGAGCCCCGTCCCCGTTCCGGCCCTGGTCTATCCCAGCATCGCCGTCCGGCGCGGCGAGGCGTTCTGGATGCGCGCCAAGGACTACAACGCCTACTTTGGTCCGCTGGCCGTCTCCCTGCAGAGCGGGGGGAACACCGTCGATTTCGGCAGCCGGCTCGGCACCTACTCCCTCCGCCTCAAGAACCACTCGGATCTTACCAACACGTTTACGCTCAGCCTGCTCCCGTCCGGGAACGCCCCGTCCGGCCAGCCTGGCAGCGTGGGCGTGCCGCCCCTGCTGATCCGCGGTCCGCGCAGCGCGGCCGATCTGGCCTACCTGCATACCACACTTACCACCAGCCAGGTCCCGACCGACCATCAGGTGACCCTCACCCCCCGCGGGCAGCCCGGTTCCGAGGTGGAGGTCGTCCTTGGGCTCAACCGCACCGCCATGTCCACCACGGTGGGTGCCCGTTATGCCGGCATCCTGCGTTTCGCCGATACCAACGGCCTGAGCCAGATTGATGTCGGGGTCGCCGCCACCGTGGCCGATACCGCGGGCCTGTGGGTGGGTGACGCCTCCGTCACCCAGGTAGCCCAGTATCTGGTGACCTACGCCAAAAATGCCGATGGCACTCCCCTCCTCGCCCAGGTCACGGCCAACGGCGCGCCCTACGTCGCCATCAGCACCAACACCACGATGGCCAACGTGGTCCGGCCCGTGCCCCTGCGGTTGATCGCCCACAATGATTCCGGCGGCCAGGCAAGGCTGCTGCAGCGCGTCTTTGTCGGACTGAATGCCGTCAACGTGCCGGTCCTCGCCACCGACGAGTCCCTGCTCGGCACCGACAACCGCGACGGCGCCCGGCGCATCTCCGCCGCCCATCTGCCCTTCGCGCACACCAACACGCCGTGGCTGGGCACCGGACAGTTCCGGGAAGGCAACAACGTCCAGTTCACCGTGCCGCTCGACTACCGGGATCAGGCCTCCAATCCCTTCCTGCACACCTTCCATCCGGACCATGACAATCTCGACGCCCGGTTCGGCCAAGTACAGGTGCAGGGTGCCGAGTCCTACACCCTCGAGCGGGCGATCACCCTCGCTGTGACCGCTCCCGGCACCGATTTCACCAGCCTGACCACCAGCCGGGATACGCTCACCGGTACCTATAACGAAACCATCACCGTGCGCGGCAAGGGTTCGAGTTCCCGGAACTTCACCCTGCAGGGCGATTTCAGCCTCCGCCGCATCAGCAATATCCCGCTCCTCACCGTCGCTCCCTGAGTTCCCATGAACCTCCTTTCAATCGTCTCTCACCGAAACTCATCCATGAAACCACTCCGCCATCGCCCGCTCGCGCTCGCTGTGTTCTGCGCTGCGCTGACCCTGTCGTCCCTGCTCCCGTCCGTCCATGCGGCCAACGAGAAGCCGCCGGCCAAGATGACGTTTCAGGGATTCCTGACCGCCACCGATGGCACGCCGCTCGGCAACACGGCTCCGGAGACCAAGGTGGTGCAGTTCAAGATCTATGATGCGTCCACCGGCGGCACCCTGTTGCGCACGGAAGAGCAGACGGTGACCCTCGACAAGGGTCACTTCAGCGTCCTGCTGGGTGAGGGCACGGTCTCTGGCACGGTCCCCACGCTCCCGGCCATCTTCCAGTCGGCCAGTGCTTCCGACCGTTTCCTGGAACTTGTGGTGGACGGCAGCGCGATGACGCCCCGCATCCAGTTTGTCGCCTCCCCTTACGCCCTGCTGGCCGGCAGCGCCAACCAGTTGATCGACGCGGCGGGCAATGCGGTCCTGATCCCGACGGTTGGCGGCCTCACGGTCACAGGAACGCTCTCGGCCACCACCGGCTTCTCCGGCAATGGTTCTGCGTTGACCGCGCTCAACGGCGCCAACATCACCGCCGGGACGGTTGCAGACAGCAAGCTCGCAACCATCAGTACGGCTGGGAAGGTAGACGTCAGCGCCATCACTGGTTCGCTTGCAGACAGCAAGCTCGCCACCATCAGCACGGCTGGGAAGGTGGCCAACTCCGCCACCACGGCCACTTCGGCCAACACGGCCAACGCCATCGTGGCCCGGGATGCCAGCGGGAACTTCACGGCTGGCACCGTCACGGCCGGCAATGTGACGGTTGGCGGCAAAAACGTTGCAACTGGCGACTCCGCCTTTCGAATCATTGCCGGCATTGTGAATGCGAATGGGACGTTGAGTCAGGGAACCGGGTTTACCTGCCAAAAGAACAACTTCAACGGCTACTACTCAGTAACCCTCACCGGTGTCTCAGCCACGCCAATCGTTACCTTGAGCCCCGTGGGTGGGAATCAGCAGTTTATCGCAGCATCCGCATCCCTACAGCAGGCTACCGGAGGGGCATTCCAGGTATATACCAAGCTGGCATCGACTCAGACTGACATGCCATTCCACTTCATCGCGATCGTTCCTCGGTAGTGCCAATTGTTCGTACGCTCAGGTCGTTCATGGTGCAGGGCTCCGTCCAACCATTGCGCCCAAAGTCTCCGTAGGACATCGAGCACCGAAATCCCTGTTTTAGACCCGACGGCACCTTCTCCCATGCGCTGCCGGTCCCATTGCCCATCGGAATGCCCGCGTCCCTGCGGCTCAATGATATGATATCCCTTCTCAAAACCTCAGGTGCCGGGTCCGTCTTGCGGCGTCTCCCGTTGGCGGTTGCCGTGGTCCTGGCCACTGTCGTGGCCGGCCTTGCGGCGGACGTGCCCCAGTTCGACGGCAATGCGCTGAACAACCCCCTCTCGCCCACAGCCTACCAGCGTGGCGTCAACCTGGGTTCCAAGCGCGGCGTCCCCCTGTCCGCTGTGGTGGGGACCCCCGTCGGCTCGGATGGCCGGGGCTTCGTGAATCAGACCCCTGGCCAGTTCCAGTCGGTGTTCTCCGCCGGCGGCGTGGTGCGGCCCGCATTGGACAAACGGGTCGCGCCGGCCAACTACCAGAACGAGAATGGCGCGACGCTGCTCGGACTGCCCATCTCGGGCGGGACGACCAAGCGGGTACTCGTCCGGGCCACCCTCGGAGCGCCCTATTATTCGCGATCCAGTTCGTTGAGGTTTGGCCAGGTCATTCCCCAGCCGGAATTTGGCATCACCGGCGCAGCGCTCGCCGGAGTCACCCCGGAGATCTACTGGCGGGCGGAACCCCACACGGCCAATGCCCACGCCACCGACCGGTTCTACTGGAGTCCCCATGCCCGGGCGGTGTTCGCGTCGCAGGCGGGCCCCATTTCCATCACCTGGCGTCGCACGGACCCGCTGCAGCCGGCACCGACCGACGGCGCCACCGGCGCGGCGGCGACTCCTCCCAAGTACGCCTTCGAGGGAGGATTGTATTTCCAGCTCACCAACATCAGCTACGTCGTCTCTGGCTCACCGGGGAAGACGCCGGTGAAGACCCTCTATTGGACGGAGAATTCATCCCGTTTCCTGGGCAAGCTCGTTGAGCTGCCCACCGCCAAGGTGGGTCTGGTCGTGGTCGTCACGAACACCACATTTCCAGCCCGCACCCCGACGCAGTATTACGAACCGGGCGAATCTCCCGGTCCCACGCGGACCGAGGGGACAAACGCCACGGTGGTGGCGCGGACGCTCTGGGCGGAAAACGGCTATCTGCATGCCGACAACGCGGAGGGCCGTGTCTTTGTCGAACTGCTGGGCCAACCCGTCGAAGGGGATCGCCGCCAGTGGTTGGGCTGCGAGGTCGTGGACGTCAAAAAGTATCCCACGCCGGTCCAGGTGCCCTCGGATCTGGGGGAACTCATCACCCCCAATGTCGACGGGACGAACCCGGACAAGCTGCGGCCGGAACTCGTCGTCCAGTCCACCGATTCCAGAAACATCCTCTACCAGCATGCGGTGGCCGGCGCCGAGGAGTCCGAGTATTTCGCCGTGCGGGAGACCTCCGCGCCCAACGAGGCGCTCGTCCACTGGATGCTCGAGGGTGATGCCGGCCTGCTCTGGCCGCGGACCCTGGCGTCTTATCAGATTGGCTGGCCCACGGCGCCGGACCGCTATGAGCACTACCTGCGCCCGGTGGTGACGTCGTCGGCAGAGGCGAGCCGCACTCCGGTTCAATTGCCCACCGGAGGCACGCCGGCCATCCAGTATCAGGATCCGGTCACGGGGGCACTCGGCGCGAACCTGGATGGTCAGGGCAGCTTCTACACCTATCTCAATGCCGAGCTGCCCGTTCACCGCACGCTGCTGCGGGTGCAGAAGGACAGCGCCGTCGCCTTTGTGCGGGTCCTCTCCTGGCTCGACCAGAACCTGGGCGGCCTGAGAACCGACTATCAGGAGACGCTGGCGGGGCAGCTCGATGGCATCCGGGAGTTTTACGGATCCTCGACGGCCGGGCTGACCCTTCAGGGGATCAATGATGGCCCCAATGATTTCACCCGGATCGCCAGTTCCGCCGACGGTCAAAAGCTGGTCGCGGTGACGTCCCGTCAGGCGCTTCCGAACAACGGGGGAACCTCCCGAGGGTATATCTATACCTCGGCGAATGGCGGAGCCACCTGGGGCCGGCTCAGCAACTCCGATGGGACTCCATTTGGCCAAAGGAATTGGACCCAGGTCGCCATGTCGGCGGACGGCAATACCGTGGCCATTGTGGAGACGACCTTCGGCTTCGTCTTCTATTCCACCAATGTTTTCAGCGCCAGCGTCCCGACGTGGCCTCAATCCACCCCTGCCGGGTATCGATGCAAGGATGTGGCCGTCAGCGCGGATGGCACCAGGATCATCGCGGCCTCGGATGCGGGATTGCTTCGGCTCGTGGCGGATGCCAACGGAGTCCTGGGCAACAATTGGATAACGACCTCGGGTAACTATACCGCCGTCGCTGCCAGTGCGGATTTCACCCGGATTGTGGCGGTGAACAGTGCGAACAGGATCAATCTGAGTGTCAATTCGGGAGCGAACTACACCCTGAATGCCGTCGTCCCCAGTTCGGATGGTGGCGCCCCGGTTCTGGCAATGTCTGCCGATGGGCAGAGCATCTGGTATTCCAACGGCAACAAGGTCTACCGGACCAGTGACTTTGGAGTGAGTTGGCTCACCAATACCCTGCGCGCAGGAGTCACCGACATGGATATGGCCGCCGATGGACGAACTGTCTGGCTGGCGTATGGCGACAACCAGGTGCAACGGATCACCGTCAGCGACTTTACGGCGATCACCAAGACGTTTTCCGAGAGCAACGAGTTGTTTCCCCTGTCCGTGAATGGGATTGCCGTGGTCAGCGGTTCCCCAACCCGTGTTTTTGCCGCTACGCCGAATTCCAAGCTGATCCGCTTCGACTTTTCCGACACCCCGTTTGCGGGCATGCCAACCACGAGCCGCCCGCTGGTACTGAGTGCCGCCGTGAAGGTGGGCGACCGGATCAACCCGCCGGCCGGGGAAGGCAATCTGGCCGGGTACATCCCGTATCCGGAAGGGCAGTCCTTTGACCCGGAGGCGTATCGGAACCCGCTGGTCAGCGGCTTCGAGGCGGCGAGACAGGGTGCGATCCTGACCGTCAACGCCATCCCCGGGAAGTCCCCGCTGGAGGTGTGGTGGTTCCGTGAGGGCAAAACCAATGGGGTCCTGCACCCGGTGAACGGGATCGGGGCGGTGTATTGGCCCGCCGTCATCGGCCGCTACACGCCGGCTTACCCGGCCGCGGGTACGACCGACGAGATCGTGTTGGCGAGCAATGCCGGTTCGGGTGGCTTGGACAGCCTTCAGGCCAAGGGCGCGATCTACTACCGGAACACCCCGGGCGAGACGGGCTACAACCCGAACGAGGAGCACGCGCTCATGCTGGGTGGGCAGGCCTACGCCTTGCGCGACGACCTCAACGTGACGGTCTCGGGCCCCGATTATTCCTCTGAGGCCATGGTGCTGCTGAAGTACGTAGCGGCCGATGGACGCCCGGCACTGCGACCGTTCCGCGTGCGGCGCGAGAAGCCGGAGGCGGGGATCGTGTTTGACTACGTGGTGGAGGCCGGCGGCAACGCCGACCGGGGCGGCGCCGGGAAACCCTTGCAGCCTCCCATGCCGCTGCCGCTGCTGCCCCCGCCGGTGGACGCCGATGGTAACAACCTGAACACGGAGAACTCGGCCACCGCCGGCGACACGCCCCCCGGTTGGAACAGCGACCCCGAGCTCGTCGCTGGATATGACTCGTTCTGGGCCACCTATCCCCGTTTCACCTTCCGCGATCGCAAGGAGAACTTCTGGGTCAAGCGCGGGGTCCACGGCGGCCAGCCGGTGCTCAAGGCGGGAACGTATAACCCGGCCACAAAACTCTACGGATCGACCCTGCCAACGGCTACGGCGATCATCGGGCAGCCCTTCACCAACACCTTCCATGTTTCGCGTATGGAAGATTCGCTCAAGCTCTCTCTGGTGGGAGCGAACCCGCTTCCCGTCGGTTTGTCGGTGGTGGGGCTGAGCCTGCAAGGAACTCCTGCGCCGGGGCAGGCCGCCTCGACGCGGGTGCTGACCTTCGTGCTCACGGATGAGGGTGATCCTGGGATGGCGGTGATCAACACCCTGACCCTGCAACTGCAGGCCAGCGGAACCCCCGTGGCCCAAGGTCCCCTGGTGATGACCTACGGCAGCACAACGCTCGTCGGTCGGCCGCCCTATGTGGCGGAGGCGCCGGTGGCGACCAACAGCTTCTCGATGCGTTTCTACTATCTGACCCAGGAGGGGTTTGCGTGGCCGGGCAGGACGGCACCGGCGGTGGGCAGCATCGTGCCCTACCTGACCCAGGCCATTGGGGCAGATCCCACCAGCGCGGCGACCGCGGCGTTGCCCGTTGTGTATCGACCCGTCTGGCCGGGCAATCCGCCCTCGATCCGGTTTGGCGACACGCTGACCAGTCCAAAGGAAAACCTGCCGGCGATCCGCGGGCAGACCAGCGTGGAGTTGCTGTATCAACAGTCCCAGGCCCTGGCCTTCCAGAGCGGGGGGCCCAAGCCGACCAATTCCTCCGTCATCCTGCATGACCCGACGCGCCGGAAGACGTTCGACCTGGAGCAGGGAGGACTGGCGAAGCTCCCCGGGAGCGTGAAGGCCCAGAGTTACCTGGGGAAAGTGTATTTCCCCGATCTGCCGCCCCACCTGGCGAAGCGGGTGTTCTTTGATGCGAGCCTGAGCCCGTTGGGAAGCCTCGTGCTCAAGGGTGAATACCTGGAGCCCGGGCTTGGCCGGCCCTTCCTCCAGCTGAATGTGCTGCGGGGGAATGATCTCTTGGCGGTCCAGAACCTGTGCAACGCGGACGACGAGCAGAAGACAAAGTGGGACGCCGCGATCGCAGGCCTGGCGGCTCCGGTCCCCTACTATGTCCCCGATAACGCCGCACCGGGCGGCTATCGTCTGGAGGAGGAAACAGAGGTGCGCTCCGTGGCCGTGGGTGACCTCGTGGAGGTCGAGTCGGCCTTGGAACCGGTGGACAGCTACGCCCTCAGTGCCACCGGCCCGGGCAGCGGCTACGTGACGCTGGTGGTGGGCAATGGCAGCACCGCCCAGACGCCGTCGGGTGAACCCGTCACCGTCTACGTGATCAAGACCGCCAATGAGCTCTATCCGGGCGAGGTCAAGGTGATCGCCTCGGAAAATCCGCTGAGCGAACTCTCCACCTTCCAGCATTCGCCGGATCTGGCGGGCAAATTCGACGAATACGATTACCAGTGGCAGATCGCGCCCCCCGTGGACGGCCTGGAGCCGGACGAGGGCAGTGCCAACTGGACCGACCTGGGTGGCCCTGTGGCCCCCGACCGCGCCCTGTATGTCCTCGGCGGGGCGGGTGTGCAGGCCCTCTCCGACAATTGGATCCGGGTGCGTTACCGTCCCAACAATCCGGCCCATCCGCTGTATGTGGGCAAGGTCGGCGGAGCATGGCCGGCGACCGGTTGGTCGGCATGGACGAGTGAAATTGCCGAAGGCTGGATCAAACGGGTGTTGGCCGGGATCAACCCCTTCAACCAAAGGGTGACCGACCTATTCAACAACCAGGTCAACACCGATGCCAGCATCCTGACCTCCGCCGGCAAGCGCTGGGAGGGGGACGTCGCGCTCAACCTAGCGAACATCAACAACTACGGGCTCATTGAAATCTATGAGACCGTGCTGAATCGGGGCCGTGGGCTGAGCATTGACGCGGGAATCAATTACGGGCCGGCCAACGACGCGCTGCTGCTGGCGGCGGGGTACCTGAACGATCTTTACCTGCTGGTGGGCAACGAGGCCTATGCCGACGCCGCCAATCCGACCATCGGCATCGGCACCAAGGACCAGACCTACGGGGACATCGCCACAGCCCTCTTCTCCTTCAAGGGTCAGCTGCCCTCGCTGCTGGAAGAGGAACTCGCCCTCTTGCGGGGCCGGGACGACACCCTGGCCCCCGGGGTCGAGACGGCTCCGGTCTACAACCGGCTGGTGTGGAACTATACCCGCGGTATCGACTCGGGCGAGGTCATCTATTCGCTCAACTACAACATCCTCGACCAGAACACGGACGGGAAGGTCGATGCGAGCGATGCGGCGAAGCTCTTTCCGCAGGGTCATGGGGATGCTTACGGGCATTACCTGACCGCGGTGAAAGGTTACTATTCGTTGCTGCTGAACAACAGCTTCGACTGGGTGCCCCGGATCGAAGCGGTCACCGTCCTCGGCAAGGCCGTGTCGGTGGATTACCTGGACGAACGCAAGTTCGCCGCGGCCTCGGCCGCGCTGGCGCGCACCGGGCGGCAGGTCTTTGACCTCACCTGGCGTCGGGACTACCAGGCCGGCAACCGCTTCCACTGGGATCAGTTCTCCCCGACCCGCACCTCCAAGCGGACGGTGCTCTCCGGCGTGGTGACGAATTCGGTGGTGCGCGAATGGGGCAGCGACCAATGGGCCTCCCGCGTCCAGCAGGGAACCTTCCTGAACTGGGTGGTGGGCAATGCCCTCCTGCCCTACCAGGATCCGGACCCCAGCCATGAGGGGATCCAGAAGATCGACCGAACCACGGTGGCGGAACTGAGGGAGCTGGCGGTGCAGATTTCCGGTCTGCAGTCCGCGCTCGACAGTGCCGAGGGGGCGCTCACCCCGCTCGGGTTGTCGGAGGGCAGCCTGTCCTTTGACATCGATCCGAACCTCGTCGTCGGGGCCAATGCCAAGGGCCACTTCGAGCAGATCTATGACCGGGCGAAGGTCGCCCTCAACAACGCCGTCGCCTCCTTTGACGATGCGAAGGGTGTGACCCAGTTGATGCGTTCCGAGCAGGATTCGCTCGAGGCCTTCCAGACCGAGGTCGAGCGTCAGGAAATGGCGTTCAACAGCGCCCTCATCGAGATCTACGGCACGCCGTATCCCGACGACATGGGCCCGGGCAAGGCCTACCCGAATCCGGACTATGACGGCCCCGACCTGCTCAACTACCGCTATGTCGATAATCCGGAATTCATCAACGGAGGACCTATCCCGACTGGCGCGACAGATGCCGCCGGCAATGATATCAATGAGACCGCAGAGGTCAGTGGTATCGTGGTTGAGGTGGACACCATGGGTCATGCGGCCAACGGAGTCTGGGATGCCAACGGGGCCGTCGGTGAAGCGGCGTTCCAGGTCGACATCCAGACCACGGATACCTGGCCCCAGGCACTGGGGACCAACAACTGGGTGGTGCCGAATCTGTTGCCCAACGGGGATGACAATCCGGGCTACCTCGAGGGAGTCCACTATATCAACGTGAACTGGGGGCCGCACGGGTTCCTGGACAAGCCGGCCACCTTCAAGGGCAAGCGCAAGTCACCCGGCCGCCTGCAGGCGGACATCTCGGAGGTCATTGCGGCCTACAACCACCTCTTCAACGCCTATGCCGCGGTGGCGATGAGCGACAAGGAGGACCTGAACAAGAAGATCCAACTGTTCGAGGCGGAGGTCGCGAGGCAGACGGCGTTGAGGATCAACTTCACCGGCATTCAGGACAACGCAGCCAAGATCGCGGATGCCCAACGCTTCCTTGAACTGTCCAATCTGGCCGCGGATGGCATCGAAAACACAATCAACGACGGAGCGGAGACTTTGGGGGCGTCGATTCCCACTGTTCTGATCGCGGGCTTGGCGATCGGCGGCGACTACATGTCGGTCATCCGTGGGGTGCTCAAGTTGAGTAAGGCTTCAACGGTTGGGGTTGTCCGAGGGATCCAGTTTGGAGTCAACGCCGCCTCCATGGTCGCCATCAACGAATATGAAGCGGCCATCCAGGACTTTGACCTCTCCAACTTCGATTTGGAAAATCAGGCCAAGCTCCAGGAGATGGTCTATGACATCGGTCTTGGGGTGAAACAGGTGCAGGCCGCCTTCATCGGGATCAATGAGGATACACGCCGGCTGCAGGATGCCTATGAACGGGTCCGGGCAGACGTGGCCGCCGGGGAGCGGATCCAGGCCGAACGTCTGGTGGCCCGGCAGCGGGCGGCAGCCGTGGTGCAGGGTTTCCGCACCCGCGATGCCGCTTTCCGCATCTTCCGCAACGAGAAGCTGGAGCGCTACAAGTCGCTCTTCGACCTGGCCTCGCGCTACGCCTACATGTCCGCCAACGCCTACGACTACGAAACCGGCCTGCTGGGCAGTGCCGAGGGCAAGGCGTTCGTCAACCGCATCATCAGCTCCCGGGCCCTGGGCGTGGTGCGGAATGGGGAACCGCAGTATGCGGGCAGCAACACCGGCGATCCCGGCCTGTCCAGCGCCATGGCCGAGATGAAGGCCGACTGGGACGTGCTCCGCGGACGCCTCGGATTCAACAACCCCGATGCCTACGGCACGACCGTGTCGCTCCGCACGGAGCAGCTGCGGATCCTGCCCGGGACCGACGGCGACGCCCGTTGGCAGGACGTGCTCCAGGGTGCACGCCGGGCCAACCTGCTGGAGGACGGCGACGTGAAGCGCTACTGCCAGCAGATCGATCCGGGCGGCGGGCTGCCGGTGCCGGGCCTGGTGCTGACCTTCAGCACGACGATCGAGCCGGGCCGCAACCTGTTCGGGTTGCCGACCGCCGCGGGCGACCACGGCTACAGCTTGTCCTCCTTTGCCACCAAGCTCTTCGCGGCCGGAGTGGCGCTGGAGAACTACCAGGGCATGGACAATCCGGTGGCCAATACCGGGGCGGTGGGTGGGACGGGCGGGACCTCCGCCACCCCGCCTTCGGTCACCTTCCTCAGTGCGGACGGGCTTTCCGCAACGCCGTACATCTACCTGATCCCGGTGGGTGTGGACTCCATGCGCAGTCCGCCGCTCGGGGACACGAGCACGATCCGGAGCTGGAACGTGAACGACGCGGCGGTACCGCTGCCGTTCAACCTGGGCGCCTCGGACTTCTCCTCGGCGAACCTGTATCAGTCGGCGGACGCGCTGTCGGAACCGTTGTTCACCCTGCGGAAACACCAGGCCTTCCGGCCGGTGTCCACCGCGGCGGCGTTCAGCAACGACATCTACGGCATCGGCGGGTCCCTGCGACCCTCGCAATACACCAACCGGCGCCTGATTGGTCGCTCGGTCTGGAACACCCAGTGGAAGGTGGTGATCCCGGGCTACACCCTGCTGAACGATCCCAACGAGGGGCTGGACCGGTTCATCCGGACGGTCAAGGACGTGAAGCTGCACTTCGTCACGTACTCGTTCTCGGGCAACTGAACCTCTGACCTCGCATCCCATGAAATCATTGAATCGCACCTTCGGCCAGGCCACCGGGACCTCGGGAGCGTCCGCGTGGGCGCGTTGCCTCCTCGCGTTCCTGCTGGGGGCGGTCTTCGCCCCGGCGGTCCGGGCGTTCCCCCCGGCTCCGCACCATCTCTTCTACGGGACGGTCCGGGACCAATACGGAACCCCGCTCCGCGTCGCCAACGCGGAGGCCATCCTGGAAGCCGCCGGCGGTACGGTCTGGAAAACCAAGGTCGTCAGCGGCGTGGAACCGACGGTCAACTATCGCCTGGCAGTGCCAATGGACGCCGGGCTCACCTCCGACCTGTATCAGCCGACTGCGCTGCGGCCGGCCATGCCGTTCACGATCCGGGTGAAGATCGGCAACGTGACCTACCTGCCCCTGCAGCTGAAGGGCAGCTTCGTCAAACTCGGACTGCCGGGGCAGCAGACCCGGCTGGACCTGACCCTCGGGGAAGACAGCGACGGGGACGGTCTTCCCGACGCCTGGGAACGCCTGATCAACGCAGATCTTGCACAGGTCAATCCGGGAGATGATTCCGACGGCGACGGCATGAGCAACCTCAGGGAATACCTGGCGGGCACGTATGCGTTTGACCCGGAGAACGGGTTTGCCCTGCAGATCACCGAAGTCCGGGAAACCGGGGCGCGGATGAAGTTCACCTCGGTCCGCGGGCGGAGCTACCGGCTGGAAGGGTCCATGGACCTGAAGGAGTGGGCACCGGCGTCGTTCCGGGTACCGGCTGAGGGCGCCAATGGGAGCACCCGCTCGGTGTTCGTGGGCTCGGTCGTGCGCATGGTGGAAGTCGAAGCGCTCAAGCCGGCGGATCAGCCGGAAACGCGGTTCTACCGCCTCATGGTCGAGTAGCTCCATCCGCTTTCCCATGTCCGACAATTCCACAGCGAACGTCCCTGGTTTGGGGCGGTTCTGGACCGGCCTGGCCCTGGCCGCGCTGGTGGCTTGCGTGGTGCTGGGTGTGCGACGCTGGCGGACGGCGGAACCACCCGCTCCGGTGGTCACGGCGTCGCTGGGAGAGTTGGCGCTTCGCGGTGGACGGATGATCCGGACCGGAGAAACGAATCCGTTTACCGGCTGGATGGAGGAGAGCTATCCCGGGGCAGGGCCCAAGTCGCGTTCCTGGCTTGCGGCCGGCCGGTTGGACGGAGTTTCCGAAGGATGGTTTACCAACGGGGTGCTGCAGGTGCGGGAGCACTTCGTGGCCGGGGTGAGCGAGGGCACCGTCACGCGCTGGCATGTCACCGGCGTCATGCAGTCGCAGGGCACCGCTCTGGCCGGGAAGCTGGAGGGTACCTTCCGGCGCTGGCATGAAAACGGGGTGCTGGCGGAGGAGTTGCTCCTGCGGGCAGGCCAGCCGGAGGGCCTGTCCCGGGCCTAGTTTCCGAGCGGCTGCCCGAAGGCCGAGGTAACCCTGAAGGCCGGGAAGATCCTCCAGCAGCAATTTTGGAAGGACGGCGAACGGCCCCCGGAAACCACCGTGGCAAATGCGGGGAGCAACCCATGAGGACGTTCGATCTGTGGGTGATGGCGGGGCTGTTGGGACTGGGTTCCGCGGCGATGGCGGGGACGCTGAGTCTGGACCGCGGCGTGATTTCCGCGGGCGGCGGCGTGTCAATGGCGACGGGCTACGGGCTGGCCGGCACGATCGGGCAGCCGGTGGCCCATTCGGCGCCGGCGTCGGTCGGCACGCTGGCCAGTCGGGCGGGATTCTGGACCCAGGTGCTGCGCTGGGTGAACACGGTGCCTGTCGCCGTGGACGACCAGGTGGTCCGACTCTCCACGAGAACGACGGCGAAGGTCCAGATCAGCGCGTTGCTGGGGAATGACTCGGACATCGAACTGGAAGCGCTTTCAATCATTGCGGTCGGCGATGCGACCCCTGCCGGCGCGAACGTCCGGCTGCTGGGTAACTTTGTGGTCTATACCGTCCCGGGCACGAACGTGGCGAATGGCGGATTCACCTACACCCTGAGCAACGGGAACCTGACCTCCATCGGGACCGTCACCGTCACCGCAGAAGGGTCCGGTGGAGATTCCAATCCCAACACGGCGAGAATTGAAGTGGGGGACAATGGATTTGTGCTTCGCTTTATTGGCGTGCCCTCGCGTCAGTACCGGATCCAGTACACGACCGATGTGACTCCCCCGAGGGTTTGGGGGGATTTTAATCCTCCGGTGATCCAGACGGCACCGGCGAACGGGGTGATGGGTTATACGGACGTGAACCCGCCAGACCCGAGCCGCTTTTACCGGGCGATCTCGCAACCGTGAAGCAGCCCTGAACCGGGAGCCTGAAATCAACCAATCCATGCCATTCCTGCATCGCGGCCTCTTCCTGACATTGATGGCCATGGTCGCGGCGACTCAAGCCGCCGTCATCACGGAGCCGACCCGGGTCTATACCGTGGGATACACGCTGAACGACTTAGAGGATCCGCCCGCCTTTTTCGTGGAGACGATTTCCGACTCCAGCATCCTGCAACTGACCGAGGTGCAGGTGGGCCTGCATCTGGTGGGAGCCACGGTGGGCGGCGGCTTTGCCGGAGAGATCTTTGTCTCCCTTACAAAAGACCTCGGGGTGAGCGCCGTGCTGTTGAATCGCGTCGGGGTCACGTCCACGGATGCCGTCGGTTTCAGCTACGACGGATGGGATGTCGTATTCCGGGATGCGGCCGCGTTCGGGGACATCCATGAAGCCGAGCTGCCGCTGGGAGTCCTGTCGGGAGAGTGGGAACCGGACGGAAGGCTGGATGGGACGACTGGAGCGAGGCCGGGCATGCTGCAGTTGTTCGTGGGGCAGGCAGGGAATGGGGAATGGTCGTTGAACGTCGCGGATCTGGATCTGGGTGGGATGATGCGGTTGGAGAGTTGGTCGCTGACGCTGACGGGGAGCACGGTGCCGGAGGCGCGGGGTTTGGGTGGGGTGGGGGTAGGGGTCCTGGCCTGCGGGTGGAGGTGGTGGGTGTCGCGGCGACGGACCCGGAAGGTCGTGGGATGAATGCGGCGCAAACGGGATGGCCTTCGTGCCTCCGTGATCGTGAGCGCCGCGGGCTTGGGTCCGGTCTTCAGATCATCGACAGGAATGCCCCAGGCCGCACCTTCAAACTTGAATCTTGAAACTCCCCTCCCGCTTCACGCGATCTGCAGCACCCGTTGGTAGAAGGCGATGGCTTCGTCGGGGTTGTCGGTCACCAGCATGTTGTCGGTGATCCAGCGGGGGGCGCGACCGGACTCGACCATCCGGGCGAGCTGGGTGGCGAGGGCGCTCCAGTAGAGGTCGTTGGTCTCGCGTCCGAAGAAGATGATCGGCTCACGGTTGAGCAGGCCAAGCTTGATGTCGGTCAGCGTCAGTCCGATCTCTTCCAGCGTTCCAACGCCTCCGATGCAGAACAGGTGGAAGCGGGCGACTTCGAACCAGCGCTGGCGCATGTGCCGCGAGCCGCCCTGGAACATCTGATAGAATCCGACGGAAGGATCAATGTTCTGGTCCGCGTTCTCCAGGTAGTTGCTTCCGATCATCAGGTCCAACTGGGTGCCCAGCTCGGAGACGTGCTTCATCACGCCGCCCCCGCCGCCGGTGAGGAAGGCGAGGCTGGTTCCGAACAGTTGCTTGAAGCGGTTCAACATGCCGGCCAGACGGTTCTGGTCGATGTCGGTGAGGTCCATCACCGAGCCGTACACCGCCATCACCACGGAATCCTGGAATTCCTCCACCCGATCCTCGGGAACGAAGAATGCCCGACGCTCCTTCTGCGTCAGCCGGGCCACGTGCTTCAGCAGGGGATTGCTCCAATAGATCTCCGTGCCGAAATCCGCGAGGTCCGCCATCCGGACGTGGTCGCGTTCCGAGAAGAACGGCCCGCGCTCCGCCGAGGCCTGTCGAAAGATCAGGGCCTTGAGGTTCCCCGACGCGGCACAGGAGAGCAGTTCCGGGAACTCCACCGTGTCCGGAAAGTACTCTGAGAACAGGGTGATCGGCCGATCGGTCGGGAGCCGGTTGTGGGCGGCGAGGTCCCGGGCGCGCCGGCGCATGGCCTCGGGGGTGCGTTGCAGCGCGTGTCGCGGCGCATGGAAGACGCAGCGGGCTCCGCCCGATCCCGTGGCGAGGGACGTGACGATCTCGCCGACCGAGACGGGCCCTTCCTCGTACTCACACACCACGCGCCCGGGAGAATCCCCGGCGAGCTTTCGGGCCGTGGTGAACAGGGCCTCGATCTGGTCGAACGAAGTCCGGGCGCGTTCCTCCGGTCCGACGGCCCCGACATTGACCAACGCGCGGACCGGATGATCGCGTTGATCCGCCCGATAGATGAGCGCCCGCGCCCGCGGATTGACCACGACGGCGTCCGAGGTGTTCTCGAACTCGAGGAAGACCTTGGAAAGGCGGGTTTCAACCGGGTCCAGGATCCGGGCGGAGAGATGCGCGGCGGAATGGGCCGGCTCGGTATCGAGCACGAGGTAGTGCTGGTGCAGGAACATCGCGCACGACGTGATCAGTCCCTCGCCCGGCTGAAGGATGAGGGAGTCGGTGGTGTGCCGGATCTGCAGGGTGTTGAGCAGTTCCTTGCCGTAGTGCCGGTTCAACACGGCGAACAGTTGATCCCGATTGATCGGCGTGGGGAACTCGTACCGGCAGAATTGCGGGGAGAACTCCACGGAACCATCGGCGCGCAGCGTATAGCCGCGCGGGAGAAGGAGCTTGCGATCGATCAAGGCCTGGTGCGTTTCGTTCGCGCCGCAGAGTTGCGTCGGATCACAGGCCACCAGACGCCCGATGCCCACGCCCGGCACCAGGCAGGGCTGGAGCAGCGAGGTGAGCTGGTAGGAGGCGATGATCGCACGGCCCGTCAGGTTGAGGGTTGCACGCTTTCCCTCGATGACCGGCGCCCCCGCAGGCGAGATGCTGATGCCCAGCCGACAGATCCGACTCCGTGCGGCAAACACCGCCTGGGAGCCCGACTCGATCCGGCGTCGGAATGCCTCCGGCACCTCGAACTGGGCGGTGCAGGAGAACTGCCCCGGCGCGGTGAAGCGGATGTCGGAAATGACGCCGTCGGGCGTGCTCGGAGTGAAGTAATGCATGATTGCAGAGGACCAGGTGACACGTGAGACGGTTGGAAAGCTGGCCGTTCCGCGGAAAACGGCAAGGGCGGAGCGGGGCGCGGTCGAGCCCGGGACCGCGGCCGTCCCCGCCGCTTGGGCGTCCCACCTCGCAAGCGACCGAAGAAGTTTGACCGCGGATAGCACGGATGAACGCGGATGGGACGGGACTTCGTCACTGCGTCAGACCGGGGGTACCCGGCGGCCCGCCGGTACTGGGTTGGCCGCGGAGAAGCGGGGCAGCAGATGCAGAAGCAACAGGGTCATCTGCGATCGGGTGTTTCCATCCGTGATATCCGCGCCATCCGCGGTCAAGTCTGGGGGGCGGGACCTGGGCAGCGAGTGACGCGTGGGAAGGGGGATGCCAGGTTCCGGCCCAGTGCCTCCCGATTGAGCATCGCACGCACTCGATTCCAGGCTTGCCGATCGGGCATCACCGAGGCAGATGACCTCTGGTCGTCCCTGCGATGGATGGACGAAGTCCAGATGCACCCCATCTTCATCGGATACCTCGCCAAGCGAATCGCCAAACGGGCGGATTTCCCATCGCCGGGAGGCGATGTTGGCTTCCCGTGTGCGCCACCGGTGGAGGAAATCTGCAGTGTCAGCGGGTGCATCGCGCGGCGAACCGAGCAGTGGTGGGACCTGGCCCGGCACACCGATTTCGGGGTCTATGACACTCCGGAGCTGGCCTGGAGCATGGTCCCGGCGGGCGAACGACAGGCGTTCGCCCTCCATGCCTACCGGCTCTATCCCGTCCGGTATGCGGCGGGACAACCCGTCTCGCTCGACCTGTTGGATGGGTTGGAACCCGATGCCGAGCCGTTGCCAGAGTGGTTTGTCCGGCTGGGCTGGGATGCAGTCGAAATGTCGGACCATGGTTCCTTCGGGTGCTCTCCGCTCTCGTGCAATGGACAGGCAGGTGTTGAAGGCGTTCCCGTCGTGAATCCGTACTGCCTGGTTTCCTCGGAGGCGGACGGGTTTGAACTGGCCAGGGCCTTCTCCATCTCCACTCCCGAACCCGGACCCTACTGCGTGGTGGAGGTATTTCGGGTCACGTCCGAATGGAAGTCAGAGTCTCCTGACGTCGTCTCCCACGGGGTGGCAACAACGATGCCGCCTGAGGCCGCGACGAGGGTGCCTCTTGAGTTGGTTGTCGCGAAAGTAGGCCCGCTGCCCTCAGCGGGCGCTTCGCATCGCCGCCTGAGGGCAGGCGGCCTACAGGCCTGACCCCTCCACAGGAAGCCAGTTTTGGCCACACAGCCCGGACAGGGCCGCTGCGGCGTGCGGCGAGTCAGTCGCCGCAATCGAACTCCTGACATCCGGCCGGCGGGGTGGCAGCTTCAGTGACTTCATGTGCGGCAGAAGGAAACAGAGTGATGGCGGGGGTGTCGGCAATCGGGCCGTCGGAACCTTCGTGGGAGTCCGTCGTCTGGCGGATGGCCCGTTGAGCGGGAGCAGGGCGCAATGAGTTCCTCCGCCAAACCCTCCCTTGCGATGCGGGGGCGCACCTGGCTGGCCGGCGCGCTCTGCCGGCATCCGGGGTGGTTCCTCTGGCCGCAGTTGCTGCTGTTCGTCGCGAGCGTGGCGGTGACCGTGTTCCGCCTGGAGTTCGACATGGATCGCAACGCGCTGGTCGGCGCGGACAAGCCGTCGCACCGGAACTTTCTGGCCATGCTCCGGGAATTCCCAAGCCAGGACGACCTGGTGGTGGTGGTGGAGAGCGATGAACCGGAGAAGAACCGTCAGGTGGTCGAGCGTCTGGGTGCCCGGTTGGAGGCGGAGTCCACTTCCAGGAACCCCACCAACGCGTTCGGCGATGTGTTTTTCAAGGGCGACCTGCGGTTGATGGGACGCAAGGCCCTGTTGTTCTTTCCCCAGACCAACCTGGTCGAATTCTCACGGGCGCTGGCGGATTACCGGCCGTTCATGGACCAGTTCATGGGGGCCACGAACATGGCGGCGCTGTTCCGGCAGGTGAATTCCCTGATCCGCACCAGCGGGAATCAACGGAGCGAGAAGACCGACCAGTTCCTCACCGCATTGCCCGCCATGGAACGGTTGCTGCGGATGGCAACCGATTCGCTCTCCCGCCCCGGGACGCCCCCATCCCCGGGGGTGGAGGCCCTCTTCGGCGGCGGTGCCGAGGCCGAGCGCGCGAAGTACATCACCCTGGGCGGCGGACGGATCTATCTGGTCTCGGCCAAACCGCCGTTGGTCAAGGTGACCGCGGCAGACCTGATGCCGACCTGGTGGGAGAAGATCCGGGGCAAACCTGCCGAGGTTTCCGAGAAGCGGTTGGAGGAGGCGCGGTTCTCGCGACAGGGCAGGGTGAACCGCGCCGCGATCCGGCGCCTGCGGGTATTGGTGGCGGAAGTGAGCGAGGAGGTCCCCGGCGTCAATCTCGGGGTGACCGGCGAAGGCGTCCTCAGCTTCGATGAGATGAACCAGTCGGAGACCGACTCGATCCGGGCGACGCTCCTGTCGCTGGTGATCTGTGCGGGGATCTTCATCGTGGGATACCGGCAGACGGGGCGGCCGTTGAAGGCGATGCTCTGCCTGGTGGTGGGACTGGGTTATACCATGGGTTATACCACCCTGGTGGTGGGGCATCTGAACATCCTCACGATCACCTTCGCGCCGATGCTCATTGGCCTGGCGATCGATTTTGGTGTCCACCTGGTGACCCGCTACGAAGAGGAGTTGCGCCACGGTCGAACCGAGGAGGAGTCGATGTTCAAGGCGGTGGTGTACACGGGGCAGGGGATCTTCACCGGGTGCTTCACCACGGCCGGCGCGTTCTTCGCCATGGCATTGACCGACTTCCGCGGCATCCAGGAGATGGGAGTCATCAGTGGAGGCGGCCTGCTCCTCTGTCTGATTCCCATGATCACCCTGCTCCCGGTCCTGCTGCTGCGGGGCAAACGTCAGAACCGAATCGATGAGGTCGCGGCACAAGCCGAGTCGCGACAGAACGCGCTGACGACTCCTGCGGCCAAGGGGGCACCGGTGGAGGCGATCGACGTCCGGGCGCGTCTGGAACGGTACTGGCTGGATCGTCCCTGGACGGTCGTCGGCGTCGTCTTGGCCCTGTCGGTCCTGGCGGCGGTCCGGCTGCCCCGGGTGCATTTCGATTACAATCTGCTGAACATGCAGAGCGCCGGCCTCCCGGCGGTGGTGTTCGAACACAAGCTGATCGAATCGTCGGAGAAGTCCGTCCTGTTCGGGGCGATCGTCGCGGATTCGCTGGAACACGCCGCCGAGATCGAGAGCCGGGTGCAGGCGTTGCCCAGCGTTGCCTCGACCGATTCCATGGCCCGTTACCTGTCCGAGGATCAGACCGGGAAGCTCAGGTTGGTCAGGGAAGCGCGGTCCAATCTGGCGGGCCTCAAGTTCGCCCCGGTCGATGCCGGCCCGGTCGATCTTACCGACCTGAGCCAGCGGCTGTTCGGCTTTGCCGGTTACCTCGGGCTGGCGGTGGATGAAGTCGCCAAGACTGACGATCAGGCCCTTGCGACCCGGCTCCGGTCGATCCGCGATGCCGTGAAGGAGCTGCGGGTGGCGATGTTCCGGGGTGATCGCGAAGCCAACGCCGCCAAGCTGGGGGCCTTCCAGCGTGCTTTCCTTGGGGACATGCAGGAAACGCTCTCGGCGATCCGTGACCAGGATGATTCCGGTCCGCTGACCATCCCCGATCTGCCAGGTCCGTTGCGAAACCGGTTCGTTGGCAAGACGGGTAAACATCTGGTCCAGGTGTACCCCAGGCACGATGTCTGGAGCCGGGCCGAACAGGAGACCTTCGTGCGCGAGCTGCGCTCGGTGGAGCCGAAGGTGACCGGGACCCCGGTCCAGTTGTACGAGTACACCTCGCTGCTCAAGAACTCCTATGTCGAAGCCGCCTGGTGGGCGCTGGGTGCCATCACGATCCTCGTTTTCCTGCACTTCCGGGCCGTCGGTCCGGTCCTGCTTTCGCTCTTGCCGGTGGCCGTGGGCACGTTGTGGATGATCGGGTTCATGGGCTGGGCCGGGATTCCCTTCAACCCCGCCAACATCATGACGCTGCCGCTGGTCATCGGGATCGGGGTCACCAATGGCATCCATATCCTCAACCGGTTCGCCGAGGAACGGAACCCGGACATCCTCGGCAAGAGCACCGGCAAGGCTGTCCTGGTGTCCGGTCTCACCACCATCGCGGGATTCGGAAGCCTGATCGTGGGCGAACATCAGGGCATCCAGAGCCTGGGCTGGATCATGGCGGTCGGCACCGCCACCTGCATGATCGCCGGCCTGACGTTTCTTCCCGCCGTCCTGACGCTTCTCCACCGACGGCGTGCGAAGGGTGCATCTTGAGTTTGTTGTCACCGTTGTAGGCCCGCTGCCCTCAGCGGGCGTGTACTCATCTCCGACTGAGGGCAGGCGGCCTACATCCATGACAAACTCAAGATGCGCCCGCATGCGAACCCCTCAGAACCCGGACTTGACGGGGGGGCGGCCCATTTCTAGCGTTCGCGGCTCGTGGTGGTGGCCGTAGCTCAATGGTAGAGCTCCAGATTGTGGTTCTGGTTGTTGCGGGTTCGAGTCCCGTCGGTCACCCCATTTTCGCCCCGCCCGAGGTCAGAGGGCTTTCTTTTCCTCGGGCGAAAGCGGGCGCTCGGCGGGAAAGACGACCTTCA
>CAMCFL010000003.1 GCA_945873715.1 Akkermansia muciniphila | reverse complement strand
CGCACCGTCAGGTCGAGATTGATGATGTGGATGCCGTTCCGCGCCTCGAAGATGAAGGGCTTCATCTTCGGATTCCAACGCCGGGTCTGGTGGCCGAAATGTACGCCCGCGTCGAGCAACTCCTGAAGGGTAACCTGACTCATGTGACTCTTTTCTCTGCTTCCATTGGTTCGCATCCCGCATTCGCGGGATCATCCGGCGGAAGGACCGGATTCAATAACGATGTTGTTGTGGCCGCCGGTGAACCTCGCCACCGGACGTTTACAGGCCGTTTCCTTCGCCGGTTACCCGACAAAGGGAAGGGGACCCTACCAATCCGAAAAGCCCCGGCAATCCCCATTTTCCCGGACGCGCTGTGGACCCGAACCCGGTTTTTCGGTTGAGTGGGCCTGTGGCTGCTGTCGGTTCCTCCGATCTCCTGACGAATCTGCTGCGGGATGTGTCACGCAGCTTCTACCTGACCCTGCGCGTCCTTCCGGGTGGAATCGGGCGTCCCATCGGTCTCGCCTATCTCCTCGCCCGGGCGACCGACACCCTGGCCGATACCGCACTGATCCCGGTCTCTGAACGTCTGGCGGCGCTGGATGCCCTCCGGGCCCGGATCCGGGGTGACCGCAGGGAACCCCTGGATTTCACCCGGATCGCCGAAGCCCAGGAGGCCGGGGCAAGCCCGGCCGAACGGAGGATGCTCCTGCGCATCGAGGAAGCGATCGCCGCCCTCGAATCGATGGAGAAGGGCGATATCGGCCGGATCCGGGAGGTCCTCGAAGTGATCACCGGAGGACAGGAACTCGATCTCCAGCGGTTCGGTTCGTTGCCCCGGGGGCAGGTCGCCGCCCTTCCCGATGCCGCCGCCCTCGATGATTACACCTATCGGGTGGCCGGTTGCGTGGGGGAATTCTGGACCCGGATGTGTCTGGCCCACCTGTTTACCGTCGATGCCGCCTCCGAACAGCGATTGCTCCGCGACGGCATCCGCTTCGGTCAGGGCCTCCAATTGGTGAACATCCTGCGCGATCTGCCCAAGGACCTGGCCCAGGGACGATGTTACCTGCCATCCGATGAACTGGCCGCAGCCGGTCTCGGCCCCGGCGACCTTCGGGATCCCGCGAACGAGTCGCGCATGGGACCGGTTTACCGACGCTGGCTGGCGCGGGCGGATGCCCACCTGGATGCCGGTTGGGCCTACACGACCTCGCTGCCGCGCGCACAGGTCCGGATGCGGCTCGCCTGTGCCTGGCCCGTCCTGCTGGGGATCCGGACGCTGGCCAAACTCCGGGGGGGAGGGGTCCTCGATCCCTCCCGCCGCATCAAGGTCAGTCGCGCCGAGGTCAAGGCAGTGCTGTGGCACAGTGTCGTCCGGCTGCCCTTCGGCGGCTGCTGGGATGGTCTGGCGACGTGGGCCCGCTCGACCAGAGGAACGGGTTCGAATGGAGGGACGAGTTCCACGAGTCCGTGATCCCGATCCACTCCGCTTGGGCAAGACTCAGGGATCCAGCGTCCCATCGGAACGCTTGGACCAGGACCGGCAGGCTGCCAGTCCCTCCGGGGGCGCGGTTTGAGTTGGTCATGCTGTAGGCCGCCTGCCCTCAGGCGGCGATGAGGCAACGCCCGCTGAGGGCAGCGGGCCTACCAATGTGACGACAATCCCAAGATGCCCCCCTCGCAATGGGGAAAATCCCGGATGTTGGCGCGCCCGGTTTCCGGGGTAACTTCAGCCATGGAAGTTTTGGTCTCGGGTGGCAGCGGATTCATCGGGCGCGCCGTGGTGGCGGCGCTGCGCCAGGAAGGCCATCGGGTACGGGTGCTGTCCCGCGGCACGGTTCCCACCCCGTCGGGGGTGAGTTGGGCGCGTGGATCCATCCTGGAACCCAACCGCCTTCCTGCGGCCTGTCGCGGATGTGATGCCGTCTTGCATCTGGTGGGGATCATTGCCGAGGTGGGGCCGCAGACCTACGAGCGGGTTCATGTGGATGGGACCCGGAACCTGCTGGCCGCCGCCCGCAGCGAGGGAGTTTCGCGCTGGGTCCAGATGAGTGCCCTCGGCACCCGTGTCGGGGCGCTGGCCCGGTATCATCGCACCAAGTGGGAGGCCGAGGAGATGGTGCGCGACAGCGGTCTCCGTTGGACCGTCCATCGTCCGTCGATCGTCTTTGGTCCCGGGGATGGATTCGTGAACTTCTTCGAACGGATGAGCCGTTGGTCGCCGGTGTTGCCCTTGATCGGCGGCGGTCGGATGCAGTTCCAGCCGATCGCGGTCGAAGACGTGGCCCGGTCTTTTGCCGGTGCCCTTTCGCGTCCGGCCACCGAGGGACAAACCTATGACCTGTGTGGGAATGAACGGTTCACCTTCCGACAGCTCCTGGCAGAAATCCTCCGGGTGACCGGTCGGACCCGGGTGCTGCTGCCGGTTCCGTGGGCGCTCGCGCGGGTGCAGGCAGCCCTGGCGGAGTGGGTCGTCGGACGGATGCTCGGACGTCCGCCCCCGATGAGCCGCGACGCATTGCTGATGTTGCGCGACGACAACGTGGGGGATCCGGGACCGATGAAGCGGGCTTTCGAATTCGAGCCGATGGGCTTTCAGGAAGGGATCCGGCGTTATCTTCCCGCGGGTCCTGAGCAGAAGAGCGGAGCCCGTCCTTCTGAATGCCGGTGACGAGGGCCGGGTGGACGCGTGCCCGCAGGCGGCGACGAGGCGACGCCCGCTGAGGGCAGCGGGCCTACAACCGGCGTCCCCGGCTTCGGGATTGCGCCGGCCCGGGGTCAGCCGTTCAATGCCGATGATTGAACCCAATGGACACGGCACCGGCGAAGGAAGGGACCGCGCGCAGGCATCGCCGGCGTTGGCGCGGGTGGGTGTGGTGGATCGTGGCGATCGCGTTGGTGGTCGGGGGAGCCTGGTTCACCGGTTGGCGATTCGACCCCGCCCCGGAAGCGCCGTTGATCAATGGGCAGAGCCTGGCGGAGCGTTATCCTGACTGGGAGTGGCAGGGCTCAGCGGCCCAAAGGCGATTCAACCCCGGCCTTCTGTGCGCAGAGCCCTCCCACGTTCCTTGGTTGCTGTGGCGGGCGCGCCAGCCGGACTCGCCCTTCCATGCGCTGGTCGGACGCCTTCGCGGAGAGGTCCCCGCCCGGTGGCAGGCGTGGATTCCAGCGCCGATCCCGGATCGGGTTACCCGTTCGAAGATGGTCGACTCCTTTATATTGAGTGTGGGAACGCAGCGATTGCACGTCGTCGACCTGCTACGGGAGATCGAACGGCTTCCCCGGAAGCATCAGGCGGGGTGCGGAGAGTGGGTCCGTCTGGCGGAAAGGCTTTTCCGTCCGGGGAATTCCCGGGTGGAAGCGTTTCTCGATGTCCTGCATCGATTGGTGGACAAGGGCCATTCGACGTTGGCGGTGACTGCGGCCGCAACACTGCTCGATGGAGGCCGGCATCTCTGGGGCAGACTGGAGTCCGCGCAATCTCGTCGCATGGCTGGAGTCCTCGATCGGTTGGTCCAGGTGGCTCGGGCGGGGGACGGCGAGAAGGCGGATTGGGTCCGCATTGCTGCCTTCGCGGCGGTCCGTCCGCAGGGCGACCCTCTCGGCCCGCTGCTAGAGGCGCTGGCGGTCCATCCCGAACCCGACGTGGCAGCGACGGCGACGTTGGCCTCGTGTCTCCATTCGCAACCCGAGCAATTGACCGAGACCTTGCGGGGACACTTGGATCGGTGCGGGCCGACGACAGTGACCACGTCCATGAACTTCCTGGCGCACTTTTTTGAGGCTCAGATGATTGCCAAGTCATTGCCGGATCTCGAACGGGAACTGATTCGGGTGTTGCGTGGGGGAGCGCGGACCGCCGTGGTGCCGTTGGGGCCGACGGAGACCTCGGAGGTGTGGGACGTGAGCTCGTGGATGGTTTCTCGCGCTCTCTCGCCCGAACAATGCGCCGCGCGAATTCTGAGAGCGATGGGCACGAATGCCGCCCCCGCGGTATCGGCGATGATGGATGAGCTCGAGCGCCTGCTGATCTCGGACCGGGCCGCCGCGGTGGTGGTTGCCGAAACCGTGGCGAAGCTCAGTGGCCAGGTTGCGATTCCCGCCGACGATCGGCTCGGGCGGTTGCTCTCCCATCCGTTCATCGTCGTGCCGATGCTGGAGGTGCTCGGCACCAGCGGTTCCTCCGGAGCCCGCCTGCTTCCGGTCGTCCGTCCGCTGCTGGAGGATCCGGATCGAACCCTCCGAAAGGCGGCGTTTGGAGCCGTGATGAAGGTGGCTCCGGTGGATCCGGCGGTCTGGGCGGTGGTGCAGCGGGCGATGGAGGATCCTTCGCTGCTGGAAGACGCGCTGGCGGCGATCCCACGGTTGGGTTCCCTGGCCCGGCCGGGGCTTCCCCGTCTTCGCGAGATCCTCGCCGATCCCAGTCAGGCGAAGGGAATGAACGAGATCCGGCGGTTGGCGGCGGTGGCCGTGGCTGCCGTCGAAGGTGCTGCCCCCTGACCTCAATCGATCGACGTGACGTGGGGGTATTGACGGATCTTTCCGTCGGTCGTGACCAGGGTCAGTCGCTCCGTCCGTGCCGTCGCGATCAGGATGCGATCGGCCGGATCGCGATGGATCGGTTGAGGCAGACTGTACGCTTCCGCCAGGATGTCGGCAGTCACCGGAAGGCACGTCCAACCGGTGCGTACCAGCAAGGAATCCCACCAGGAACGCCAATGCTGCGACAGGCTGATCCGGCCGCTCTCCTGGAGGCACGCGAGTTCCGCCAACGAGATGGCCGAGACAAACACGGAGCCCGCAGGGGCGGTGTCAATCCGGTCGAGAGTCGCGACCGAAAGATTCTGGGTGCCTTCCGCCAGGAACAGGATGGCGCAGGTATCAAGGAGGTAGGCCATGGCCGGATCACTTGAGCAGGTCCCAATCCGAATCCGGAATGCACGGGCCGGAGAGGTCCGCGTGGATTCGGACGGATCCCTTCATGCAGCCCACGACGCTGGCTTTGGGTGGGCGGACGACGGGTTTGCGAATGGCCTCGATCCGGGCGAGGGGAACATTCCGGCGACAGACGATCACCTGCCCTCCCTGCTCCACGAGGGTGAGCAACTCCGAGAAACGGTCCTTGAACTCCGCGATATTGACCGTTGTATTCATGGCTTGGAACATGGCCAACAATCTGGTCAACGGCAAGGGTCGGGAGCTGACCCCGGGCGCTTCGGGGGCGGTTTCAAGTTTCAAGAACCGGAGTTTCAAGCAACCGGATGGGCGGGATACAACCTGAGTCTGTCATGCGTGTAGGCCGCATGTCCTCAGGCGGCGATGAGGAAACCAACTGCCCCCGATGCGGCGACCGGACGCGGTGGACCTCCTCATCCCGGAGGGATGGCAGCGATTAGCCCGGGGTTCCACCCCGGGTACTGGCGCGAAAAGTCCGGTCAACCCCGGAGGGGTTGAAGCTCTGCCACCCCTCCGGGGTGGGAGGTGCTTTTGAGCATTTGCCCCGGGGTGGTACCCCGGGCTAATCGCTGAAACGCCTCCGGCGTACCGCACATCCGCCGTCTCAGGCGAGGGCAGTGACAAGATGCGCCCGCCGGCCGTGCACTGGCGTCTTCTCCCCGAACGTCCGTGGCTCCGCGGCCGCTTGAACCTTGAAACTGAAATCTTTCCTTCGCCCTGCGCCCGGATCCTTCCAATGGCCTATTCGCTTTCGGCGTGGGCGCGTTCAGGGTGGGGCCATGGCAGGGGCAAATCCGGTGGCGAATCGACGGCCGATCTCGGCGCGGAACACGCGTTGGGCAGGGGCGTGCGCGGGGTGGCTGGTGCGGTCCGGGGCGACCCCCAACGGGATCTCGGTGGCCAGCGTGGGCTTTGGCCTGTTCGCGGGTGCGGCGTTCTGGGGGACCTCGCGGGTCACCGGCATCGGCCAGGCGGCCTTGTTCGTGGCGGGTGCTGCCGGGATCCAGGCGCGGCTTCTCTGCAATCTCTTCGACGGCATGGTGGCGGTGGAGGGCGGGCTCAAGACCAAGTCCGGCGACATCTTCAATGAGTTGCCGGATCGGTTCGCTGACTGGGCGGTGCTGCTGGGGGCGGGCTTCGCGGCGGGCGCGGGCTCGTCGGGTGTGGTGCTCGGTTGGGCGGCGTCGCTCCTCGCGCTGTTCACGGCGTATGTCCGGGCCCTGGGTGCCTCGGCGAAGGCCTCCCAGCATTTCGAGGGACCCATGGCCAAACAGCATCGGATGGCCGTGATGACCGCGGCCGCGGGGGTGTCGGCGGTCTCCGTTCTGGCCCGGTGGAACCTTCCCTGGATGGAATGGGCGTTGTGGGTGGTGGTGGCGGGCAGCGCAGTGACGGTGGTGCGCCGCACGCGGGCCATCCTCGCGGAACTGGAGGCACGATGAGTGGCAAGACGGTTTCTTTCCTCGGACGTCTGGTGACCGGAGCGCGGGCGCACTGGAAGGGGTGTGAACCCGACCCGCGCCAGCGGATCTACTTCGCCAATCACACCTCGAACCTCGACGCGTTGGTGGTGTGGTCGGTGCTGCCGCAGGCCGTGCGCGAAAGGACGCGTCCGGTCGCGGCCCGGGATTATTGGACCGGTGGATGGATCCGGCCCTGGCTGGCCAAAGACGTGTTCCATGCGGTGCTGATCGAGCGCAAGAAGCCGACGGCGCATGACAATCCGCTGGTGGACATGCTGGAGGCGATGGGCGACCGGCATTCGCTGATCCTGTTTCCCGAGGGAGGCCGGTTTCCCGGGCCGGAGCCGGGTCCGTTCAAGGGCGGCTTGCACCATCTGGCGGTGAAACGGCCCGACGTGGAACTGGTGCCCTGCTACGTCGAGAACATGAACCGGATCCTGCCGAAGGGTGAGTTCGTGCCGGTGCCGATCCTGGGCGGGGTCACCTTCGGAACTCCCCTGCGGCTGGAGGAGGGGGAATCGAAACCGGACTTCCTGGAACGTGCCCGTCAATCGGTCTGGGCACTGGCGGGCGAATGAGGCTGTGGGTTGAGGAAAAGGACGCAATGAACGTTTTTGGAATCCAGTTGGACCCGGTGCTGGTGCGCCTGTTGCTGGGAGTGCTCGGCATCCTGGTGGTGGCATCGGTCATCGGCGCAATCCTGGCGCGCCGGGCGACCACCGAGCGCGGACGGGCGACGGTCTCGAACCTCAATGCGCGGACGAAAGCCTGGTGGGTGATGGTGACCGTGTTTGCCCTCGCGCTGTTCGTGGGCCGGGCCGGGACGGTGATCCTCTTCGGGTTGCTGTCCTTCCTGGCCCTGCGTGAGTTCGTCACGCTGACCCCGACCCGGCGGGGGGATCATCGGACGCTGTTCTGGGTGTTCTTCGTGATCACGCCGTTGCAGTACCTGATCGTCTGGCAGGAATGGTACGGGATGTTCGTCCTGTTGATCCCGGTGTACGCCTTCCTGTTCGTGCCGTTGCGCAGTGCGGTGGCGGGGGATTGCACGGGTTTCCTCGAGCGGACCGCCAAGATCCAGTGGGCGCTGATGGTGTGCGTCTACTGCGTCAGTCACGCGCCGATGCTCCTGACCCTCGAGATCCAGGGCTACGCTGGCAGCCCGTTGTCGCTCCTGTTCTACCTCGTGATGGTGGTCCAGTTGAGCGACGTGTTCCAATACGTCTGGGGGAAGACCCTGGGGAAGCATCCCATTGCCCCGACGGTCAGTCCCAACAAGACCTGGGAAGGATTCATCGGGGGCATCCTGACGGCGTCAGGTCTGGGTGCGGCCCTCTGGTGGGCCACGCCGTTCCTCTGGTGGCAGTCCGGGTTGGTGAGCCTCGGCATCTGCTTCATGGGCTTCGCCGGCGGCCTGGTGATGTCGGCGATCAAACGAGACCGCGGCGTGAAGGACTACGGCGCGTTGATCGAGGGCCACGGTGGAGTCCTCGACCGCATCGACTCCATCTGCTTCGCCGCACCCGTGTTCTTCCACATCGTCCGGTACTACTGGACGTGACCTGAGGAGAACCCAGTTGCCAGGTCCCAGTCGCCAGAAAGGCGCCAGAACGCTCAGAGACGGGCGAGGGATTCGTCGAGCAGGCCGATGAGACGGTCGATGGATTCGGGGGTTTCGTCGCCCATGTTGGAGATGCGGAAGGTGGTTCCCTTGATCTTGCCGTAGCCGCCGTCGATGAGGACGCCGCCTTCCTTGACGAACTTCTGGAACTTGGCCACGTCGATGGTGCGGCCGCCGGGTTTGGCACCGTTGTTCACGCAGACGAGGGTGCGGGATTCGAAGCCGGGTTCGGGGAACAGGGTGAACCCATGTCGGGTGGCCCAGTCCCGCAGCATGCCATTGGTGCGGGTATGCCGGGCGTATCGGACGTCGAGGCCTTCGGCGAAGAATTCGTCGAGCTTGGACGCCAGCGCGTAGACGTGCGGAATGGCCGGCGTGCTGGGGGTCATGCTGTCCTTCGCGTTCTTCTCGAACTCGACGAAGTCAAAATAGTAGCCGCGATCCTTGACGGTGGCGGCCTTCGCGAGTGCGGCCGGGGAGGCAGTGAAGACGGCCAGACCGGGCGGAAGCGCAAAGGCCTTCTGGGTTCCGGCGAGCAGCACGTCGATGCCGAGTGCATCGAAGGCGATCGGCAGCGCCGTCATGGAACTGACCGCATCCACGATGAAGGTGACGTCGGGATACTTCGCCTTCAGGGCGGCGATCTCGTCGAGCGGGCTCATGACGCCGCAACTGGTCTCATTGTGGATCAGCGTCAGGGCGTCGAACTGACCGGTGGCCAACCGGGCATCGATCTCGGAAGCGCGGATGGGCGAACCCCAGGGTGCCTGCAGGGCTTCGGCTTCCTTCCCGCATCGCTTGGAGACATCGAACCACTTGTCCGAAAAGGCCCCGTTCATGCAGTTGAGGACCTTCTTCGTGACCAGGTTCCGCAGGGCCCCCTCCATCACGCCCCAGGCGCTGGAAGTGGACAGGTAGACCAACTGACGCGTCGAAAGCAGCGTCTGGAGCTGCGGTTGCATCCGGGCGTACAGGTCTTTGAAGCCCTGGCCGCGGTGACCAATCATCGGGCGGCACAAGGCCTCGTAAGTCTTGGCGCTGACCTCGACCGGACCCGGGATGTGAAGCTTGACGTGTCCCATATGCAGGGCCGGGACGGTTTCAAAAGGCTGCCCGACCCGCAAGAAGGGAGAAGCCTTGGAAGTTCCCAAAGGCCAGTTCCGACCTGACCAGGGCACATCTGGGGTTTGTCATGGAGGTAGGCCGCCTGCCCTCAGGCGGCGATGTGGAAGCGCCCGCTGAGGGCAGCGGGCCTACCAGGGGTGTCAGCAAACTCATGATGCACCCGAGTTCCCAGATCCCAGATCCCAGATGGGACAGGGGAACGGGCGGCCCGCCCGTTCCTGCCAATCCCGACCCCTGGGGCCCTCGGTTCTGGCATCTGGGAACCAGGAACCGGGGACTCGACCCTGGGAACTTTTTTGGCGACGGAAAGCTTGACGCGGAGGGTGGGGACAGTGGGTGGAAACCCGTAGATCGGACGCCGCGGGAATGGGGGGGCTGAAAAACGGAAAACAGGGGCAATTCCGGGGCAAAACCGGAATGTGAATAACTTGGGAACAACGACGAATATGTTTCCCTCGTTCGAGCGGCCTGGGTCGCCTAAAACCCTCGCCCTCCAAAGGGGGTGTTTCCGGTCGGGGCTGGAGCCTGAGGGTGTGGAAGCGATGGTGTTGAAGGTGTTGTAAAGATATGAAATTCAGTGATTTGAGCCGGTTTCAGGGGGTGCGGATGACGGGTTGTTGGGTGGTTGAAAGGGGTTCGGCGAGTGGCGGTGTCCTCGCGCAAATCACTGGATTGTTGCCGGTTACGGATGTGAAACGAAGCGAGGTGAATAAACCCTTGTTTTCGCTCTGAACCTGCTAACTCTTGCACCTCCACATGTTGCTCAACGCCGAAGCCGTCTGGTCCGCTGCGCAGGAACTCCTGCGGGGCATGCTGAAGGCAGAAATCTATGCGCTCTGGTTTGCCCCGGTGCGGGCGGCCCAGGCCGAGGGCGACTCCCTCCATCTGCTGGTCTCGGACGAATTCTGTGAGCTCTGGCTCCGCGACAATTACCACGACCTGCTGCGCTCGGTGGTCAGCCGGGCGGCGGTCCGTCCGATGCAGGTGGGGTTCCGGGTCGACACCTCGATCCGGACGTCGGCTCCGGACAGTCCGGCGATGACCGGCGGAGGTCTTGGAAACCTGTCGGAGATCCCGGCACTGGATTCGAAGGGGAAGGTGGACGTGGAGACCGACGTCGCGGGACGGGGTGAACCTCCTTTCAATCCCAACAACACCTTCGAGACCTTCGTCGTGGGGGACAACAACCAGTTCGCCCACAGCACGGCCCTCGCGGTCGCCCACAACCCCGGCAAGGCCTTCAACCCCCTGTTCCTGTTCGGCGGGGTCGGACTGGGAAAAACCCATCTCCTCCATGCCATCGGGCATCATGTCCTGCAGAGCCGTCGCGGGGCACGGGTTGCCTACCTGAGTTGTGAACGGTTCACCAATGAGTTCATCGACGCCCTCCAGACCAACTCACTGGTGAAGTTCCGCCGGCGCTACCGGCAGCTCGATGTGCTGCTGGTGGACGACATCCAGTTCCTCGGTGGCAAGGAGCGGATCCAGGAGGAGTTCTTTCATACCTTCAATGCCCTCCACGAAGCCCGGAAGCAGATCGTGCTCTGCTGCGATCGTCCGGCCAGCGAGATCCAGGGGCTCGAACAGCGCCTGATCTCCCGTTTCGAATGGGGGCAGACCGCGGATGTCCAGCCGCCCGACGTCGAGACCCGTCTCGCCATCCTGCGCAAGAAGGAGAAGGCGCTGGGTTTCTCGATTCCTCCCGAGATCACCAACTTCCTGGCGGAACGGATCCGCACCAACGTGCGTCGCCTGGAGGGCGCCTTCACCCGGGTGGCGGCCTATGCCCAGTTGACCGGCCGACCCCTGACGCTGGAGACCGTCGAGTCCCTCCTGCGTGAGATCCTCCAGGAAGAGGGACGTCAGACCATCTCCATCGATTCCATTCAGAAACGCGTCGCCGAGCACTATGACATCCGCCTCGCGGACATGACCTCCAAACGTCGGCCGGAGAACATCGCCTTCCCCCGGCAGGTGGCGATGTACCTGGCCCGGCAGTTGACAGAATCATCGCTGGCGGCGATCGGGGATGCCTTCGGTGGCCGGGATCACGGGACCGTGTTGCACGCCTGCCGGCAGGTGAAGGACCGGATGGAAGTCGATCCAAACGTGCGGCAGACGGTCAGTTATCTGGAAAAGCAGCTGCTTCGCTGAACCATGGCGTCCATTGCCTCCAACTGGCGTGCGGTGGGGATCGGGTGCTGGCTCCTGATCGCGGGCCTGGTCCGGGGGGAATCGCTCCCGGAGCGCACCGACCTCTTCCCGCCGGAGACGTGGCACAATCACGGGTCGTGCATCCTTGAGCTTCCCGACGGCCAGTTGCTGGTCTGCTGGTTTCACGGATCGGGAGAGCGCAAGTCCGACGACGTCCGGATCGAAGGATCCCGGCGCGGTCGGCGTGGGGGCCCCTGGCAGCCACGGTTTCCCATGGCGGATACTCCAGGCTATCCGGACACCAATCCCTGTCTGTTCCTCGACGGCGAGCAACGGCTGTGGCTGATGTACCCGACCATCCTCGCCAACCTGTGGGAAAGCGCCTTGATGAAGGTGCAGGTCAGCCGGGATTACCGCCGTTCCGGTGCGCCCCGGTGGGAGCGGCAGGAGGTGCTTCATGTCACGCCCGGTGCCGAGTTTGGCGAGGCCGTGTCGAAGGTCCTTCCGGTGTTGGAAAAAGAGGCGCGGGCGTCCGGTTGGAACCCAAAGACCCAGGCCGAAGTGCAGGAGTACCTCGATGCCTTCCGGCTGCATTCGACCAACAAACTCTACCTCCGACTCGGCTGGATGACGCGGGCACACCCGGTGGTGGTCGAGGGCGGACGCCTTCTGGTGCCGCTTTATCACGATGGTTTTTCGGCGTCCCTCTTCGCCTACTCGGACGACTCCGGCGGCACCTGGAAGACCAGCCCCCCGCTGATTGGCGGAGGGAACATCCAGCCTTCGGTGGTCGCCCGGGCCGATGGGGCCCTGGTCACTTACATGCGCGACAATGGTCCGCCTCCCAAGCGCCTGATGATGGCGGAGTCGGCCGATCGCGGGGCCACCTGGGGGCCGGTGCGGGACAGTCAAATCCCCAATCCGGGTTCGGGTGCGGATGTCATCCGTCTGAAGGATGGCCGCTGGCTCTTCGTGGGCAACGACACCGAAGACGGACGTCATCGGTTGGGGGTGTGGATTTCCGCGGATGAAGGCCGCACCTGGCCATGGCGCCGGGCGTTGGAGGAGGCGTTGCCCGGAACGGATTCCTTCGGTTACCCCAGCGCGTTGCAGACCCGGAATGGCCGGATCCATGTGAGTTACAGCGTGCGCACGGCGGCGGGGGGGATGATCCGGCACGCGGAATTTGAGATCGGCTGGGTGGTTGGTGGCCAGCCTTGAGCGGGTTCGGAACCTTCACTCCGGCGTCGTGGGATCGTGACACGGCAGGTGGAAGGTTGGGGAATGAGCTGGGCTGAATTCGATCGGACTGCAACGACGCAGGTTTCGTTGGTGCCGGCTCAAGGCGTCGCAGGGTTCAGCGGACGGATGCTGAAGGCGTCGTGATCGACCTGGACCCGCGCGCGGAAGGAACTGAACAACTTTCGGCCTTCGGCACGGGTGGTGAGCAATACGTTGGCCCAGTGGCCAGGCTCGATCGGCCTCCGCTGGATGGCGAACTCCAGGCGGTTCAGGGATCCCACGATCCCGCCGAGCAGACGGAGCGCCGACCGCAACCGGGCCTCGACCTTCACCAGTTCGTATTCCTCGGCGTCAATCCAGAGGTGTCCATGAAGAGCGCCGAGCAGACGATCCACATTGGTGTTTGAATCCGCCGCATCGGTGCGGGGTTCGTAGGCGAGGCGGAAGACCCGACGTCCCTCGATCTGTTCCTCCGCTTCGAAGCGGTAGCTGAACCGGCGAACCAGTGCCTCATCCAGGAAGTCGGGGCCCTTCCGGCGCCGTCCGGATTCCTTGCGCGCCTCGGAATCGCCGCGGCGATCGGTGCTGAGATCCCGTTCGGTGGGTTCCTGGTTGTCCACCTTGACGAGCCAGGCGTGGATCACGCCGGCGCGGTTGGTCACGGAGTGCTCCTTGGACCGGGATTCCCGGACGGTTCCGTCTTCGGTCAGTTGCTCCACCCGCGTCTTCCGGAGGTAACAGATCTCCTGACGGGCCTCGACCTCGGCGGCCTCGCGGGCCCGGGCGAGGAACCGACGCAGGATCTCCTCCACGTCCGGCACCTGAGGATTGGCGGCGACCGTCCGCGGCAGGAGCAACAGCAGCCCGAGCCACGCCATCAGGAAGAAGGCGGGATGTGCCCGGGAGTTGCGTTGGAGACGTTCCATTGGTGGCGAAGCATACCTTTCAGCGGGCGGCGGGCAACCTTGCGGCCCTGCCACAATTCACTGGGCGGTTTCATGCCGGTGGATAGTTTCCCGGTATCGGCATCCTTGCCGGATTTCAAACATGAGCACGCTCCTGACAGGCCTGAAGCAGCATTCAATCGTGGTGGCGGACACCGGGGACTTTGCCGCGATGCGGAAGTATCAGCCGCGCGATGCCACGACCAATCCGAGTCTCCTCCTCAAGGCGGCCACCATGCCGGAGTACGTGGGCCTGGTGGATCGCGTGGTGGCGGAAGCGCGACAGGCGGCATCCAGCGCGTCGGCAGCCCTGCCGATGGCCATGGATCGTCTGGCGGTGGCGTTCGGTCTGGAGATCCTGAACATCGTTCCCAACCGTGTTTCCACCGAGGTCGATGCCCGTCTGAGTTTCGATACCCGGGGCAGCATCGACAAGGCGCTCACCCTGATCAGCCTCTACGAGGCGGCCGGCGTGCCCCGTGAGCGGATCCTGATCAAGCTGGCGGCCACCTGGGAAGGCATCGAAGCGGCCCGTCACCTCCGGCAATTCGGCATCCGCAGCAACCTGACGCTCCTGTTCTCCTTCGCCCAGGCGGTGGCCTGCGCCGAGGCTGGCGTCCAACTCATCTCGCCTTTCGTCGGACGCATCCTGGATTGGTACAAGAAGTCCACCGGCGTCGCCGGGTATGCGCCGGCGGAGGACCCCGGGGTGCGGTCGGTCACGAAGATCTACACCTATTACAAGAAGTTCGGCCATGCGACCGAGGTGATGGGTGCCTCCTTCCGCAACCGTGACCAGATCCTTGAACTCGCCGGCTGTGATCTCCTGACCATCAGCCCGGGTCTTTTGGAGGAGCTCGATTCGAACGTGGGCGACGTGCCCCGGCGATTGATCCCCGGAACCGCCACGGACGCCGCCCTGGAGCGGGTCGTGATGGACGAACGCACCTTCCGCTGGATGCACAACGAGGACGCCATGGCGACCGAGAAGCTGTCCGAAGGCATCCGTCTGTTCGCGGCCGATTGCCTCAAGCTGGAACAGTTCCTGGCCGGTCGTCTCGCACGCTGAGGGGTCCCCTGTAACCTTCCCGGGTTGCCGTTGTAGCAGACGGCAACCCATGCAATCGAATGTGCCACCCGGGCGGCTTGGGGCCGCCCGGGAAATTCCTCCGGCCGGGCTCACGCTGATCGAGTTGGTCGTCGTTCTCGCCATCCTCAGTGCCCTCGCCGGATTGGTCTCCGCCTATTTCCCCGATCTCGTCCAGAGAACCGGTGGAGCGGTCGGGGGGGCCTCCCTGATGGACCTGATGAAGGCCCTGGAACGACATCGGGTGCGGGTGGGCCAGTTTCCAGATGGGTACGATTCGCTGATCGAAGCGCCCTACACGCTCTATTCGGCAATCCCCGTCGCCTCGCGGCGGCAATTGCGACCCAAGGATCTCGACAATGCCGACCGCCTGATCCTTCGGGCCAATGGAATCCAGACCGCCTGGATGCACGTGCCCCCCAACGGCCAGCCAGTGACCTGGCAACCGCTCTCCAATACCAAGGCCCTGGATGTCCATGCGGGGGGCTTTGCGGCCGATGACGTCGCGGCCCTCGACACGACCCGGATCAATCCGGATCTCCTCTTTGGTCCGGGCACACGTCGGGGAACGGTCAACGAATCCTTCGTCGTGTTCGGCATCGGGGAACGGTGCAGCCTGGTGGGTGCCGGGGCGGAACTGGCTCAGGCTCCGATGGCTCCGGTGACCAGTGCGGCGCTCGACCCCGGGGATCGGTACATGCGTCTGGCCCTGGTCTTCCGGCTGGATCGCGATGACCGTGCACCCTTCCGATTTCTCGGTGCGGTGGGCTTCTCGGAGACGGGAGTTGCCTCCGCCTCGGACCTCTCGCGCAAATGGTGGGCGAAGTGAGTCGGTAGATGCCAGATCACAGAACCCAGATTCCAGCCAACGGGCCAATGGCCGGCCCCCACTCTGGCAACTGGCAACCTCGCCAGAGGGTGCATCTTGAGTTGGTCACGGAGTTAGGCCGCCTGCCCTCAGGCGGCGATGTGGAACCGCCCGCTGAGGGGCGCATCTTGACACTGCCCCCGACGCGCCCTGCGGAAGTCTCCGACCCCGATGCGGCGGCGAGCCCCGTCGTCCCTCCTCATCCCGGAGGGATGGCAGCGATTAGCCCGGGGTACCACCCCGGGAACGGGTGCGAAAAGTCCAATCAACCCCGGAGGGATTGAAGCTCTGCCACCCCTGCCGGGGTGGAAGGATTTCAAGGGCAACGGACCCGGGGTATCGCTTCGCTCACCCCGGGCTAATCGCTGAAACGCCTCCGGCGTAGAGCACACCCGCGGCTTCCGGCGGGGGCAGTGTCCAGATGCGCCCCCCGCTGAGGGCAGCGGGCCTACAGCCGTGACACCCCCGTTCTGGGATCTGCCATCTGGCCTTCTGGCAACTCCCCGGTGCCCCGGTCCATCGACACCGGACCCAACCGTGCCTAGGATGGCAGGGATGTTGGACGCCAAGTACGCGCGGTTGCGGGAATTGCTGGGGAGTTATGGATCCTGTCTGGTGGCGTATTCGGGCGGGGTCGATTCCGTCTTCTTGGCGCGGGTGGCGTTCGACGTGTTGGGGGAACGATCGCTGGCGGTGATCGCGGATTCCCCGTCCCTGCCCAGACGCGAACTGACCGAGGCCCTGGAATTGGGCCAACGCTTCGGCTTCCCGGTCCGGGTCGTGGGAACGGCGGAGTTCGACAACCCCTCCTACCTCGCGAACCCGACCAATCGCTGTTACTTCTGCAAGCACGCCCTGTTCAGTGAGCTCGGTCCGCTGGCGAAGTCCGGTGGGTTCGCCGTGGTGGTTTACGGCGAGAACGCCAGCGACATCGGGGACCATCGGCCCGGGGCACTGGCAGCGTCGGAGTTTGCCGTCCGCGCGCCGCTGAAGGAGGCCGGTCTCACCAAGGCCGACATCCGTGCGCTGAGCGCCCGCCTCGGATTGCCCACGGCGGACAAGCCCCAGATGGCCTGCCTCAGTTCCCGCATTCCCACCGGGGAATCCGTGACGCCGGCCAAGCTCCGGATGATCGAGCAGGCGGAGGATTGTCTGCGAGGTCTGGGCTATCTCGACGTGCGGGTGCGTCATCACGAGTCCGGCACCGCTGCGCTGGCCCGGGTGGAATTGGGACCGGAGGAACTCCCGCGGTTCCTCGCCGGTTCGCACCATGCGGAGGTCGTGACCCGGCTTCAGGAGATCGGCTACCTGCACGTGACCCTGGACCTGGCGGGCTATCGCCGGGGCAGCACCAACGGGGTCCCTCGACGGACGGTCAGTCCGATCGAAATGCGGGCCCGCAAGGTCCCCGCGACCCAACGGGAAGGCGCATGAAGAAGTCCGGCACGATCCAGGTCCTGGTGACCGGCACCGACACGGACGTCGGCAAGACCGTGTTCACCGCCAGCTTCCTCGCCTGGTTGCGGGCGCAGGAGATTCCTTCAATTGGGTTCAAGCCGTTGGCCTCGGGTGGACGCGAGGATGCGGAACGGTTGTTTGCCGCGCAGGGGGGCACGGTGCCCATGGATGTGATCAATCCGTGGCATTTTCCCGAGCCCCTGGCACCCCTGTTGGCCGCGCGACGGGCTGGGCGAAAGGTCACTCTCGAGGCTCTGGTTGGCCACGTTCAGATGGCATCCCGAGGGCTGCGGGTGTCGGTGGTCGAGTCCGCCGGAGGCTTGTTGAGTCCGCTCCTGGGAGCGGCGGATGCACCCGAACTGATCGTCGGCCTGAATGCGTGCCCGGTGGTGGTGGCGGTGGATCGGCTGGGGGTGGTGGGTCAGGTCCGGCTGGTCTGGGCGTCATTGCCGGAGCGGTCACGTCGGCGTGCGCAGGTCGTGCTGATGTCGGCTGCCCGACCGGATGGCTCGACCGAGACCAATCTTGGACTGCTCGGCGAGTATATCGGCGAGGACCGGATCCACCGGTTTCCCTGGCTGACCCGGCGCGACCTTCGCGTCGGCGGCGGTGGCAAAGTCGAGGCGGTCTGCGCGGCCGTAGCCCGAGGTGTGGGCGCATCCTGAATTTGTTGTCAGGGATGTAGGCCCGCTGCCCTCAGCGGGCGTTTTCACATCGCCGCCTGAGGGCAGGCGGCCTACACGCATGACAAACTCAAGATGCCCCCCGGGACCTGGGCTCTAAGCCGGGGCTTGGAGCGTCGGGTGGGAGTGGGCTAGCCTTCGCGGATGCGTCGAATCCGTCGGATGATCGGTTCAGGGAGTTCGGGGTGGCTGGCTGGAATCCTGGTGGCGTCGGCGAGCGCGATGGCCGGCGACTGGCCCGAGTTCCGCGGTCCGGGTGCCATGGGGCAATCGACGGCGAAGAACCTTCCCGTGCGATGGAGTCCCACCGAGAACGTCGTGTGGAAACAGGAGGTGCCGGGTGCCGGGTGGTCCTCGCCGGTGCTGGCGAAGGGGACTTTGTACCTGACGACGGCGATCCAGACGGCCGCTGGCGGGCTCACGTTGAAGGCCCTTGCCTATGACGTGAAGACCGGCAAGCCGATCTGGGAAACGACCGTGTTTGAATCGGCCGCGAGCGGCCCTTCGATCCACTCAAAGAATGGTCAGGCAAGTCCGACCCCGATCGTGACGGACGACCGCTTGTATGTGCATTTCGGTCACCACGGCACGGCAGCCCTGGATCTCAAGGGCACGGTCGTCTGGCGTCAGGATGCCATCCGGTACACGCCGGTGCATGGGAATGGCGGGTCACCCGCCCTGGTGGACGGTCTGCTGGTGTTCGGGGTCGATGGTGCCAGCGAACCGCGGGTGGTGGCGCTGGATGCCCGGGATGGAAAGGTCCGTTGGGAAACCCCGCGCGAAACCCCGGCCAAGCGGAAGTTCTCGTTCTCCACGCCGCTGGTGATCGCGGACGGCGGCAAATCCCAGGTGATCAGCCCCGGCAGCGGTGCGGTGTGCGCCTACGATCCAAAGACGGGTGCCGAGCTCTGGCGGGTTCGGTACGGCGAAGGCTACTCCGTGATCCCGCGTCCGGTGTTGGCGGAGGGCCTGCTGTTTTTGGCCAGCGGTTACGATCGCCCCGTCCTGCACGCCATCCGCACGGGTGGGAAGGGCGACGTGACGGATTCCCACGTCGCATGGACGCTGGCCAAGGGAGCGCCCAACACGCCGTCGATGGTGGTGGTGGACGACCTGTTGTACTTCGTCTCGGATGCCGGGATCGCCAGCGCGGTCGAGGCAACGACCGGCAAGGTGGTCTGGAGCGAACGATTGGGCGGGGATTTTTCGTCGTCGATCGTCCATGCCGACGGCCGGCTCTATTTCCAGAACGAGGCCGGAGTCGGGTTCGTGGTAAAGCCCGGACGGCAATTCGAACTGATCGCCCGGAACGACCTGGCCGAACGCACTCTGGCCTCCTATGCCGTCGATGACGGCACCCTCTATATCCGCACCGCCGGCCACCTCTACCGGGTGGGCAAGTAACCGCGGGGAGAGTTGCCAGAAGCCAGTTTCCAGATGCCAGACTTCTGGAATCCGGAGTCTGGGAACTGGCAACCGGGAACTGGAGACTGGGAACTGGGAACTCTCCCCGTCACGCCGCGCTGCCGGCGGCGTGACCGGAGGCCCAGGCCCACTGGAAGTTGTAGCCGCCGAGCCAGCCGGTGATGTCGACCACCTCTCCGATGAAGAAGAGTCCCGGAGCCTTTCGGCTCTCCAGGGTCTTCGAGGAAAGTTCGGCGGTGTCCACGCCTCCGAGCGTGACCTCGGCCTTGGGGTAGCCTTCGTCCCCGGCCGGTTGGATGGTCCAGTGCCCGAGTTGTCGGCCCAAGGCTTCCAGGTCCTTTCGGGACAGTTGCGCCAGCGGACGATCCGGGATGCCCCGGCTGCACCACGCCTGCGCGAGACGATCCGGCCAGACGGTTCGCAAGGCCTGCCGCGGGGTCTGGGTAAAGCGTTGCCGGTCGGTCAGCCAGGCGGGGATGTCGATTCCCGGCAGCAGATTCAGGTGGATCGGGCTCCCGGGTTCGCGTTGGGAGGAAACCTGGAGGATGGCGGGGCCGCTCAGGCCGCGGTGGGTGAACAACACCGCCTCCTTGAAACGCGGGGTGTCCGGACCGGCCTGCGCCTCGCATTCGATCGCCAGGCCGCTCAATTCGGCGAACACCGCCGAATCCCCGGGATTCCATGTGAGGGGAACCAGTCCCGGGCGCGGATCGATGACGCGCAGGTCGAACTGTCGGGCGAGGTCGTATCCGAAGGGGGTGGCGCCCAGCTTGGGGAAGGACAGGGCGCCGACCGCCACCACCACGCTGGACGCGCGGAAGGTGCCCTGGGACGTGACCACTTCCCAGGGACGCACATCCGTCGGGTGCGATCGGGTCACCGATTCGATCCGGCAGCCGGTGAGGATGCGGGCACCAACATCGGCGCACTCGGCTTCGAGCAGGGCGAGGATCTGGCGGGAGCTCTGGTCGCAGAACAACTGGCCCAGCTTCTTCTCGTGCCAGGCGATGCCGTGCTGTTCGACGAGGCGCAGGAAGTCCGCGGGCGTGTAGCGGGCGAGGGCGGACTTCGGGAAGTGAGGGCTGCCGTGGGTGACGTAGTTGGCGGCGGTGGCACCGAGGTTGGTGAAATTGCAGCGGCCCCCACCCGAGATGAGGATCTTGTTGCCGGGGCGGGATTGGTGTTCGAGCACCGCGACATGGCGGCCGTTGAGCCCGGCCACGCGGGCGCAGAACAGGCCGGCAGCGCCGCCCCCGAGAACGATGACATCGAGATCGTGAGTCACGTGAGGGGGACACGATAGACGGGTTCGGGCGGATGGGCAGGCGGGAAACGCCCGCTGTTCGTGGGTTTGACACCCGGGGCGGTCTTTGCGATACCGGGCCCCTCGCCGAAGCCCGGCTGACTCCAGAATCCGGGCGCGGGGGAACCGAATTCCGGTTCTTCCAAGGAAGAATCGGACGGGGCGAACGCGACCGGGCAACCGGAAGCCAGGGCACCTTTCAGCCCGAGCCCGTCAGCTAACCTCGCAGGCATGGAAAGGGGCATGAACACGGACCGCCGGGTCGCGGCCTGACATTGCCCTGCAGGGAGTGTCAGCCGTGTTTGCCATGAAGATTCAATACAGGTTCTTCCATCGGGGCCGTGGCCCCGGCGTCAGGTCGGGGTGCCCTCGGCAGCCATCGGATCGGGATCAAGCCCGTTTGCACCCGCCAACCGCAGCCTGAACGCACCCCATGCAAACGGATTCATCCTCTCGTTCCCGGCTGGCAGGTCTTGCGCTGGCTGCCTTGGGCGTGGTCTTCGGGGACATCGGCACCAGCCCGCTGTACGCGTTGCGTGAGTGCTTCGACGGACCTCACGCAATGACCGTGACCCGGGAGCATATCTTCGGGGTCCTTTCGCTCTTCTTCTGGTCGCTCGTGATGGTCGTCTCGATCAAGTACATCGTGTTCGTCATGCGGGCCGACAACAAGGGTGAGGGCGGCATCCTGGCCCTGCTCTCGCTGGCGTTCCCGGAAAAGCGGGGGGCGGAACACCGGACCGGTTGGACCCCAAAGATCATGGTGGCGTTGGGGCTCTTCGGTGCGGCCTTGCTGTATGGCGACGGGATGATCACGCCCGCCGTCTCGGTCCTGGGCGCGGTCGAGGGGTTGAACGTCCTTGCACCCAACCTCAAGGACTGGGTGGTCCCCATCAGCGTGGTGATCCTCACCGGGCTTTTCCTCGCCCAGCGGGCCGGCACCGGCGCGGTCGGGCGCGTGTTCGGTCCGGTGATGATCGTCTGGTTCGCGGTACTGAGCGTCCTCGGGGTTCGTGGGATCCTCCGGGAACCGGCGGTTCTCGCGGCGCTGAACCCATGGCACGCCGTCCGTTTCTTCCAGGAAGGGGGCTGGCATGTGTTCCCGATCCTGGGCTCGGTGTTCCTCGTGGTGACCGGAGGCGAGGCGTTGTATGCGGACATGGGGCACTTCGGACGGCGGCCGATCCGGATTGCCTGGTTTGGCATGGTCCTGCCGGCGCTGTTCCTGAATTACCTGGGGCAGGGGGCGTTGCTGATGATCGATCCCGGGGCGGCCCACAATCCGTTCTACAATCTGGCTCCAAAGTGGGCATTGATTCCCCTGATGATCCTGGCGACCGGCGCGGCGGTGATCGCCTCGCAGGCGCTGATCAGCGGAGCCTTTTCCCTGACGATGCAAGGGATCCAGTTGGGCTACATCCCGCGTCTGGCCATCGAGCACACTTCCGAAAGTGAACGCGGCCAGATCTACATGCCGCAGGTGAATCTGTTCATCGCGGTGGTGTGTCTCGCGCTGGTCATTGGATTCAAGACCTCCTCCAATCTGGCCGCGGCATACGGCATCGGGGTCACCATGACGATGGGCATCGACACGCTCCTGTTCTTCTTTGCCTCGCGTCGACTTTGGAACTGGCCCTGGTGGGTGGCGGCGTTGGTCTGTGTTCCAATCCTGTTGATCGAATCGGCCTTCTTCGGTGCCAACGCCCTCAAGATCGCCCATGGCGGATGGTTCCCCCTCGTGATCGGATTGGTGCTCTTCACCCTGATGGCGACGTGGAAGCGGGGACGTCAGCTGCTCTGGGACCGGGTCCGATCCACTTCGATCCCGGCGGACAAGTTCATCGAGAGCATCGAACGTCGCCAACCGGCTCGGGTCGAGGGCACGGCGGTGTACATGGCGGGCAACTCCGACGGCACGCCGCTGGCCCTCCTGCACAACCTGAAACACAACAAGGTCCTCCATCGCCGGATCGTTTTCCTCACCATCCAGGTCGATGAGGACCCCCGGGTCCCGGATGACGAGCGGGTGGAGATCGAGAAGTTGCCGCATGGCTTCTGGCGGGTGCGCGCGCGCTTCGGGTTCTTCGAGGATCCCAACGTGCCCATGGTGCTGCACACCTGCGCGGAGAAGGGGCTCGAGTTCAAGGAGACGGAGACCACCTTCTTCCTGAGTCGCGAGACGATCATCCCCGCCCGCAAGGCCGGCATGGCCCTCTGGCGCGAACACCTGTTCGCGGTGATGGCCCGCAATGCCCAGAGCGCCACCGCCTTCTTCCGCCTGCCCGCCAACCGGGTCGTCGAGCTGGGCATGCAGGTCGAGATCTGAACGGGCTTGTTGTTGCTGTAGGCCGCCTGCCCTCAGGCGGCGATGAAGCAACGCCCTGCTTCCTCCATTCCAGAGGTGGGAACGGGGACTCGTGGAACCCGCGACGGCTTCAAACTTGAATCTGAAATCTTCTCCTCCGGCGTGGGTAGTTCCCATGGCTTGTCGTCGGTGCCGACGGCGGTAAGATGCGGCGTGAAGATCGATCTGCTTCTCTGCGCCGCGGTGACATCCCTCCTGCTGGGTTGCGGGAAGAGTGAGTCGTCGCTGCCTCCTCCTGTGCCACCCACGCCCCCGGTGTTGCCGACGTCCCCTCCGCCTCCCGTGATCCCCGCGGCGTCGGTAACCCCGGCGACTCCGGTCGTCGCGGCACCCGCCGTCCCCGCTCTTCCGCCGACCCTGCCGTCGGTCGCGGTCATTCCCGCTGCGCCGACGGAGCGGCAGCAGGCGTTGGACACCCTGCAACGGGTGGTGGAAGCGGTGCCTGGCAAGCCGGCCGTCGCCAGTGTCACGCCGGTGGCCACGCCGACCTCTTCCCTGGCGGACCTCTCGACGGACCAAGTGACCCGCGGATTGAAGGAGGCGCTGGGAAAGGGGTTGGAGCAGGCGGTGGGTTCACTCGGAAAAAGCGGCGGATTCCTGACCAATCTCAACGTGAAGATCCCGCTTCCGGAGCGATTCCAGACGGTGGAGAAGACCCTGCGCTCGCTGGGACAGGATCGGGTGGCGGACGAATTCGTCACCACGATGAACCAGGCGGCGGAACAGGCGGTGCCGGCGGCGGCGAGCGTCTTCAAGGACAGTCTCCAGAAGATGACGATGGCCGATGCGAAGAAGATCCTGGCCGGATCGAACAACGCGGCGACCGTCTATTTCCGGCAATCGACCCAGGCAGAGTTGACCCAGAAGTTCCTGCCCATCGTCCAGAAGGCGACCGCCTCCAGCGGGGCGACCGCGGCTTACAAGCAGGTCACCGACAAGGTCAAGCTGGCGGGCCCCTTCGTCCGGGTGCCGGAGTTGGACCTGGATGGATACGTCACCGAGAAGGCCCTCGACGGCCTCTTCAAGCAGGTGGCGGCGGAGGAACAGCGCATTCGCCAGATGCCCGCTGCCCGGACCACCGAATTGTTGAAGTCGGTTTTTGGATTCGGGAAGTAGCGCGACGTGGATTCTGTGAAAAGGGCCTGGGGCCGCGGCCGTCCCCGGCCGCTCGGACCGTTGCTGAAAACGGCGGGCGAGGACGCCCAATGCCACTAGGATTTGGTAGCAGGCTCGTTTCGTGCTGGACTCGCCCCGCCTTTTGCCGCTGAAATCGATCCCGTGTTCCGGGACTCCATTCTCCGCCTTCAAGGACGAGATCTCAGCCCAGCAGACCTGC
>CAMCFL010000002.1 GCA_945873715.1 Akkermansia muciniphila | reverse complement strand
TCCCCGTCCGCTATCCCGGTACGGAGTCGAGTGCGGATGGTGCCCTGCAATTGGCCCGCAAGACGGAGTTCTCGGAGCCGATCGCAGGAACCTATATCGGCCATGGCCAACGCATGTGGGCCAGTGACGCCGCCGATTACCCGTTGTTCGAGGCGAAGACCATCGAGTTCGACTCCTGATCCCCATGCCTGAACCCCAACCAATGGATCGGCTCCAGCCGTGCTTGCTGGATCGGCTGATCGTGGACAATCCGAAGGACGCCTCCGGCTACAAGTACTATGAGCGGTACGTCAGCCAGCAGGAATATCGACGCGGGGTCGCACGGGACCTCGAGTGGCTCCTCAATACCCGCGCCACCCTCCTGATCCAGGGGGATCCGGTCCGCTTCCGCGCCCGCTGGCGCCGCACCGTCTCCTCGGTGATCAATTTCGGCGTGGTGCCCTTCGTTGGCATGTCCATCACACGCATGGATGAGGTCCGTGACCGGATCGTCGAGGCCATCCGCCGGTTTGAACCGCGCATCATCCCCTCTTCACTCGACGTCTCGGTCAAGAAGGAGGACGGCAATCTCAGCGTTCGTATCCGCGGATTCCTCTGGGCGAACCCCTTGCCGGAATCGCTGGATATCCGTTCCCGGATCGATCTCGAAACAGGTCACTGCACACTCTCGGGAGGCGCGAATGGATGATCGGATGTTGGGACTTTACGAAGAGGAACTGAGGCACCTGCGGGAAACCACCGCCGAGTTCGCCCGCGAGTTCCCCAAGATCGCCGCCCGCCTGGCCTTGGATCAGGACGCGTCGAACGCCTGTCCCGATCCCTACGTGGAGCGCTTGCTGGAGGGCTTTGCCTTCATGGCCGCCCGGGTCCGGCTGAAGCTGGACTCCGGATTTCCGCAGTTCACCCAGGGTCTGATGGAGACGGTCTATCCGGACTACCTCTGCCCGGTGCCTTCCATGTGCGTCGTCCAATTGATTCCGGAGGCGACCGAGGGAGCCTTGGCAACCGGCGTGGTGGTGCCGCGGAAGACCGTCCTGCGGGGGCCCCTGGGCAAACGTGAGAACACCCGGGCGACCTTCCTGACCGCACATCCTGTCACGCTCACGCCTTTTGAGATCAAGAAGGTCCAGTACCACGGCCGCGACGTCGGAACGCTCGGGTTGCCTCCGGAGGTGGGTGCCCGCGGTGCCATCGCCATCCGATTGCACAAGACCGCGGCCGTCCCTTTCGCCGAGACCGCCATTTCGTCGCTGGTATTTCATATCCACGGCGACGGCGAATTGCCGGTCGAACTCTACGAACTGGTGATGGCCCGAAGCCTTGCCGTGGTGGTTCAACACCCGGGGACCAAGGAGGTGCTGGGTTGCATCGGGTTCGACCAGATCCGGCGGGTGGGATTCTCCCGCGAGGAAGCGTTGCTCCCGCCCAGTCCCCGCGGGTTCGAGGGATACCGACTGTTGAAGGAGTACTTCGCGATGCCGGAGCGTTTCCTGTTCTTCGAACTGGCCGGTTTGCAGGAAGTCCTCCAGAAAGCGCGCGGCGATGAAGTCCAGTTGGTGATCGCGCTGGATGAGCGCAACCCAGCTTTCGAGGACGCCGTTGAGACCGAAATGTTCCGGCTTCATTGCACACCGGCCGTCAACCTGTTCGAAAAGCAGCTCGACCGGGTCCCGGTCGGACAGGAGACCTCCGAGTTCCACATCGTTCCCGACCGGAATCGGCCACTCGATTTTGAGGTGTACCGCATCACGGGCGTGACCGGCATCGGGGAGACCGCGGAAGACGAACAGATCTTCCAGCCGTTCCATACCGCGCGCGACTAGGACGACGAAACGGCCACCGCCTTCTACACCACCAGTCGGGTGCCGCGTCACCTGACCACCGGGGAACGCGTCAGTCGTCAACGACCCATGTACGGCGGCTCGGACGTGTTCATCTCGATGGTGGATTCCCACCGTGCCCCTTTCCGTCCGGAGATCCGGCAACTCGCGATCCGCGCCCTCTGCTCGAACCGCCATCTGCCCCTGGCCATCCCGATCGGGGGCGGAGCGGAGTTCACCACCGAATCCGCCTCCTGCGTCGTCGGGATCCGCACCATTTCCGGCCCGACCCCGCCGCGGGCCAGTCCGGTCGAGGGAACCGTTGCCTGGCGGCTGATCGATCATCTGTCGCTGAACTATTTTTCGATTGCCGACGACAAGGGAGACGAGGGCGCACGGGCGTTCCGGGAGTTGCTCCTGCTCTATGCCGATCCGCTCAACAAGGTGGCCCTGAAGCAGATTGAAGGCATCCGGCATATCCGGAGCAAACCGGTGCTCCAACGGGTGCAGACCCCGGGACCCATCGCCTTCGCGCGGGGGATCCAGATCGAGGTGCAGGTGGACGAGTCGGCCTTCGTGGGAACCGGGGCCTTCCTGCTCGGAAGCGTCCTGGAGGAGTTCTTCGCGCGGCACGTCGCGATCAATTCCTTCACGGAGACGGTGCTGACGAGTGTCCAGAGAAAGGAGATCATGCGATGGCCAGCGAGGACAGGCGCGAGACAGCTGATCTGATCGCCCGAATGCTCGCCGATCCCCGGCGGGCAGACTTTTTCCTGCTCGTCCGCGCCTTGCAGGCGGCGGCAGGCCCCGGTATTCCCCGGGTCGGTGAGTCGCTCAAGCTCTCCCAGGAAGTGGTCCGCTTCGGCCAACCTCCCTTCCTGGATTTCGCCGCGGCCACCATCGACGGGGTGCGCACCCGACGTTCCGTGCTGGCGCGCAAACCGGCCATCCCGGAAGGGAATAGTCCAGCTGCCAAGCCGGCACCCGCGCCCATCGCCGAGGAAGAGGGAGCCCGTCACAAGATCTATCAGTTCTTCTTCGGGTTGTTCGGGCCGAACGGGGCACTTCCCCTGCACCTGACCGAGTACGCCCTTTCCCGTTGGCGGCACCACAAGGATCCCGTCCTGATTGAGTTCGCGGATCTCTTCCACGACCGGATGGTGGCCTTCTTCTTCCGTGCCTGGGCCGAGGCGCGGATGGAAGTCGACTTTGACCGCGGCCTCGCTGAGAGCCGGTTCGCTACCTATATCGGCAGCCTGTGCGGTCTCGGTAGCCCGTCGGTCTACGGCCGGGATTCGATCGGTGAACTGGCCAAGCTCCATTATGTCGGCCATCTGGCGCGTCAGGTCCGCAACGCCGAAGGCCTGCGGGATCTTCTGCAGGATTACTTCCAGGTCCCGGTCGAGGTCCTCACCTTCCAGGGTCGGTGGTTGGAACTTCCACCCAGCTCCCGATGCCGCCTTGGCGGGCCGCGGGGTTCCGGGGAACTGGGCCAGACCACCTTGCTGGGATCGCGGGTCTGGGATTGTCAGCTGACCATCCGGATCCGGATCGGCCCGCTGGGATTGTCCGATGTCGCCCGCTTCCTGCCCGGTGGAAAATCCTTCCAACGCCTGAAGGACTGGATCCGGCTCTACTGCACCCAGCCGTTTTTCTGGGACGTCCAGATGGTCGTGCTCAAGCAACAGGTGAAGCCGATCCAACTGGGCGATCCCGCACCCGGAGCCGAGTCCGGCTGTGGCGGTCGTCTCGGCTGGACCACCTGGCTTACCACTCGACCGCTGAAGAGCAACCCGGAGGACCTGATCCTCAAGCCCGAGTAACCATTCCCATTTTCAGACCCACCCTCAACCCCTCGATCCATGGCCGATATTCAACGCGTTACCCTGTTCGGGAAACTCAACCCCCTCGGATATAAGGCGCTCGAAAGCGCCACTGTCTTCTGCAAGCTCCGGGGCAATCCCTATGTCGAGGTCGTCCACTGGATCTTCCAGTTGCTCCAGACGCCCGACTCCGATCTGCACCGGATCCTGCGGCAGTTTGGCGTGGATGCCGGAAAGCTGACGACGGACCTCACGACCTCGCTCGACCGCCTTCCCCGGGGCGCGACAGCCATCAGCGACTTCTCTCCGCAGATCGAGTCCGTCATCCAGCAGGCCTACCTCTATGGAAGCCTCATGTACGGCGAACAACAGATCCGTACCGGGCATCTGGTGGTGGCCTTCCTGAAGACGGATTCGCTCAAGAACACGTTCCTCGGCATCAGCCGTGAGCTCACCAAGATCAAGGCGGAGCAGCTTTCCGATGAGTTTGCCAAGCTCCTCGCCAGCTCCCCCGAAGAGGGACAGGCCCCCAGCGATGGCTCGGGCATGTCCGGCGGTGTCCTTCCCGGCGACGCCAGCGGCGCCACCGGTCCGGCCGCCATGGGCAAACAGGAGGCCCTCAAGCGCTTCACCACCGACCTCACCGACCGCGTCCGCAAGGGCGAGATCGATCCCATCGTCGGTCGCGACGAGGAGATCCGTCAGTGCGTCGATATCCTCATGCGCCGTCGCCAGAACAACCCCATCCTCACCGGCGAGGCGGGCGTCGGAAAGACGGCCGTGGTGGAAGGATTCGCCCACCGCATCGTGGCCGGAGACGTCCCTCCCCAGTTGAAGGATGTCCGCGTGCTTTCCCTCGACATCGGGTTGCTCCAGGCCGGTGCCAGCATGAAGGGCGAATTCGAGCAGCGCCTGCGCTCGGTCATCGATGAGGTTCAAGCCTCCGCCCAGCCCATCATCCTGTTCATCGACGAGGTCCACACCCTCATCGGGGCCGGGGGCGCGGCGGGCACCGGCGATGCCGCCAACCTGCTCAAGCCCGCCCTTGCCCGCGGAACCCTCCGGACCCTCGCCGCCACCACCTGGGACGAGTATAAGAAGCACATCGAGAAGGATCCCGCCCTCACCCGCCGCTTCCAGACGGTCAAGGTCGATGAACCGTCCGAAACCCAGTGCATCCTGATGCTGCGCGGCGTGGTCAGCGCCTTCGAGAAGCATCACAAGGTCCAGATCCTCGACGAGGCCATCGACGCCGGCGTCCGCCTTTCCCATCGGTACATCCCCGCCCGTCAGCTTCCCGACAAGGCCGTCAGCCTGATCGACACCGCCGCGGCGCGGGTCGCCGTCAGTCAGCACGCGGTCCCGCCTGAAGTGGACGACACCCGCCGTCGGATCCAGGCCCTCGATACCGAACTCGAGATCCTGCAACGCGAGACCACCGTCGGCATGACCCACGATCTGCGTTTGGCGGAGATCGATGCGAAACTCATGGTGGAGAAGGCCAATCTCGCGACGGTGGAAAAGCGTTGGTCGGACGAGAAGGACCTGGTCGGAAAGATCCTCGAACTGCGTTCCCGTCTCCGCGCCGCCGGTGCTGCCATCGAGGACAAGAAGGATCCCAAGATGGTCCCCGCCGATCCCAAGAACGCGCTGACCCCGGAGGAACGCGACAAGCTACTCGTCGAGCTCAAGGGATTGCAGACCAAGCTGACCGAGTTCCAGGGCGAGAGCCCGTTGATCTTCCCCAGTGTCGATCAGCAGGCCATCGCCAGCGTGGTCTCGGATTGGACCGGCATCCCGGTCGGTCGGATGGTCAAGGACGAGATCGAACAGGTCCTGCGTCTGGCCGACATCCTCGAACGCCGCGTGACGGGGCAGAAATCCGCCCTTCAGACCATCGCCCGTCGGGTGCAGACCGCCCGTGCGCGCCTCGACAATCCCAATCGGCCCGTCGGCGTGTTCATGCTGGTCGGCCCCAGCGGCACCGGCAAGACGGAGACCGCCCTGGCACTCGCCGAAGCCCTCTACGGGGGCGAGCAGAACATCATCACCATCAACATGAGCGAGTTCCAGGAGGCGCACACCGTCTCCACGCTCAAGGGTTCGCCTCCCGGTTATGTCGGCTACGGCGAAGGCGGCATCCTCACCGAGGCCGTGCGTCGGAAGCCCTATAGTGTCGTCCTGTTGGATGAGGTGGAAAAGGCCCACCACGACGTGCACGAGATCTTCTTCCAGGTGTTCGACAAGGGCATCATGGAGGACAGCGAAGGCCGGCTCATCGACTTCAAGAACACCCTCATCATCCTCACCAGCAACGCCGCCCAGGAGGTCATCATCAACCTGTGCAAGGATCCCGAGCTGCTCCCCGATGCCGCCGGACTGGAGAAGGCCATGCGCGGACCGCTCACCAAGGTGTTCCCCGACGCGCTCCTGAACCGCCTGGTCGTCGTGCCTTATTACCCGATCAACCAGGAGATGCTGAAGATCATCGTCGCGATGAACCTCAAGCGCGTCGAGAAACGCATCCTGGCGAACCACAAGGTGCCGTTCTCCTACGACCCCGAAGTCCCGGCGCTCATCGCCCAGCGCTGCACCGAGCTCGACCGCGGCGCACGTCTGGTGGATTCCATCGTCACCAACCAACTCCTGCCCGAGATCGGACGCGAGTTCCTCCATCGCCTGGCCAACGGCCTCCCGATCCGCCGCGTCCACATCCTCGCCAAGGACGGCGGGTTCGCGTTCGCCTTTGATTGAGGTTCGGCCTCACCCTGCATCCAGGGGACTCCGGACGCCCATCCCCGGCCGCTTCATGACGTGGGTATAGATCTCCTCCTTTCCCATCTCCCGCGGATGCCGCTTCCCGTGAAACACGATGTAATGGCGGATCCAATCGACGTAGGTGAGCTCGGTCCGGTACGAGAGATGGTGGAATCGAATCACCTCGCGACACTGATCCAGCAAACGAGCACTCGGATTCGGCTTGAAACCATCCAATCGACGACGAACCCGGCGTCGTTCGGCGGGCGACCCGCCTTCAGCTCCCGCTTCCACCTCAAGGCGACGGGGGACCTGCGGCTGCGCTTCTCGTGAAGTGTCTGGGGGGCGTCCCAGATCCCCCTTGCCGGGGCCACCTGCCGTGTTATGACTAAGAGCCCGTCTGAAAACTCGAAGCCCTCATTTTTGCGGAAATCTTTAGGAATACAGCATAAGTCTACATTTAGACATTGACCTGGGACAGGGCCTGAAAGGCCCACATCTCCGCGGCAGCGGGTCTCGAGGCGATGCAAAATGCGAATTTCGCCACCGACCTTTCCGACGCTCAATGGGTGTTTCTCGAACCGATGCTGCCCCAGCCAGCTCAAACGGGTAGGCCACGAACTCCGCTTCGACTCATCGTGAACGCTCTGATGTATATCGCCAAGGCTGGTTGTCACTGGCACCTGCTGCCCAAGAGTTTTCCTCCCTACAAAACGGTCTTCCATGTGTTCAGGGCCTGGACTCGGAATGGAACCTTGGCGGGTATCCATGATCGTCTTCGGGCCTACTCCCGGGAGCAAGACGGCCGGCAGAGCCGTCCCACCGCGGCCATCATCGACAGTCAGACTGTTCGATCTGCCGGCCTTGCCGAGGAGGTCGGATACGACGCAGGGAAGAAGACCAAGGGGCGCAAACGATTCATCATGGTCGACACGGTAGGTCATGTTCTCTCAATCCTGATTACTCCCGCCGATCGCCCCGAACGTGAGGGAGCCAAGGAAATGCTCGATCGGTCGCTTTGCCATCACGGATGGCTGCGGAAGTTGTGGGTAGACGGTGGATTCAGCGGTGAAGACTTTGCCGGTCATGTGAAGAGCCTCCGCAAAGTCATGGACGTGGAAGTCGTCAAGCGCTCGGACACGGCGAAGGGATTCAAAGTGTTGCCGAGGCGGTGGGTGGTTGAGCGGACGTTCGGGTGGTTCATGCAGTGTCGGCGTTTGGTGAGGGACTATGAACGGACCGTTCAGAGCGCAACGGGTTGGATTCACATGGCAATGATACGAATCATGCTTCGAAAACTGGCGTGATCTCGAAGAATGAAGAAGTTTTCAGACGGGCTCTAAGTGAGTCCTGCGGTTCTTCCATAAGTCGTTGCCCGCATGCTACGCCCAAAGATGCCAAAGGTTACCGGTCTCCTGTTAGGACAAACAGGTTTGGCTTTTGTCCTGGATTTGGCCTTGTTAGGACAAACACGTTTGGATTTGCACCCCCAATCGGGGGTACTAGGCCAAACCGGCGATCGGAACGTTTGGCCTAATTGTTGTTGGCCTTACTCGCCATGCTGAACTTGACGTCCATTTCGCATCTGAAGGTAATCGGTGTGGCGTGCGGCGTCTGGATCGGATCATGGTTTGGCGTTCTCTTTCTGGATTTTCCCGGTATTCCTGGTTGGAGCGGGTACGCTGCATGGGTTGGGTTGAAGGCAGCCCTCCCGGTAATCGTCTTGGTCTTCTCGTATGCCATCGACTGTCGGGGCTTGGCATGGCGGCTACCTTCACGGGTGCTCTTGCACGCAGCCTATTGGCTCGCGCTCGCGTTGGTCGCCTGGATCTCACTCGAGGGCGCGCGAGTCTCGGCTGCCCCGGAAGACGCAGGAGCAGAGGCCATAGTGATTGACATCATCTGCCTGTTCGCCTTCGTCGGATATACAGTCATCGACGTTTTGAGGGGATTGATTTCACAGGCCTCAAAAGCGGCTGAGGATGGGCCGCACGCCTACGACCACAGCGCAGGACTCGAATTGGTGGGCGAACTATTGCGATCGCGGACTGCGAGTACAGGCCAACCCAGCGGTGCAGCGAACGGCCGCCAGTCGTTGAGTCCCGATTCCACGTCAACCCCGCCGGTGGCTGGCCCCCGCCGCTGACCTTGATCGTTCGGGATCATCCATGCGTCACCCACTTCCCAAGTCCCGACCCGAGTTTTTGACCGCGGATGGCGCGGATAGCACGGATAGGGACACCCCGTTGCGATTGGGCCACGCGGCTTCGGTATCCGCGTCATCCGCGCTATCCGCGGTTCTGCTTTTTCGGCCAGGCTTTGCTCGGGTGTCACCCATCTGCTGTGTCGCCTCGCAGCCTGGGTGGATCATCCCCGAACAGGGCGCCCCAGTGAACCGCCGCCCGCGGCTTCGATCGGAGTCGCTGGGCGATTGGCGGCTCAGCCGCCGTGATCGGCGGTCTGGTTCGGCGGCGGTCGCTGAGCTTGATCGTTAGCTCCTTTCACCGTGCGCTCTTGGAGACCAATTGTTGCCATTGTGTGCGTCGCCGCTTTCGGGATTGGGGTGTTTTTGGTGCGCGATCATCGGGATCGCGAGCGCGGGTTTGCCGAACGCACGAGCTGCGTCGGCACTTTGATTCGATTGCGCCTGGCAAAAGCGATGTATGCCCAGGACCACGGCTTCACCAACGGCACCGTGATTCCCGATAGGGCCGTCTGGCATCAGAATGGCATTGTTGAGCACTGCCGCTCTGGCGGGCGATACTCGATAAACGCCATTGGAGTTGATCCGTCATGCTCCCATACTGAAGTCGTTCGGTGGAGCAAACGTTTGTGGAGACACTCTTTGACAGAAGGAGGACCTGGGCTAACCAGATCGCTGCACAACTGATAGACTGATAGGAATTTGGTTTTTGACGCTCCGCGGAAATGCGAAACCGGAACGGGTGCTGTTCCTGGGCGTCGGCACCGGCATTTCCTTCGCCGCCCTGGAGGCCCATGCGGGCCTCATGGCGGAAGGCGTGGAACTGGTCCCGGAATCTGTCGCGCTGCTGGATTCCTTTGCACCGCACAATCGTTTTGGCGATCGCCTTCACGTCCGGGTCGCGGATGCCCGCCGTTTCGTGCGCGCCACCGCCACACCCTACGACGTCATCATTGCCGATCTCTTCCACCCCGCACGCGATGGCGCCGCTGGTCTTTACACGCAGGAACATTTCCAGGCCGTACGAAATCGTCTCTCACCCGACGGACTGTTTTGCCAATGGCTGCCGCTCTTCCAACTCGACCGGCCAACACTGCAAACGTTAGTTCGCACCTTCCTCACCGTGTTCCCCCACACGCAAGCCTTCCTCTTGCGTTTCAACGCCGACACGCCCGTGCTGGGACTGGTCGGCACGTTGGATCCCTTGCAGTTCGACCCGGGTTACTTCGCCCGCCGCACGTCCGACCCGGCACTGCGCGAAGCCCTCAAGCCACTGGCACTGACCGAACCCTGGCCCTTTTTCGGCACGTGGTTCATGAATGCCGCGGATCTCCAAGCGTTTGCCGGCAATGCGCCACTCAACACCGACGACCGTCCCGTGATTCTCTTTGCGGCCCCACGGACTCTCGCCGGTCGTCCCGCGCCTGGTTACACGCTGCTGGAAGCCCTGCTGGGAAGTTCCCGGTCGAAACCTGACGCCCTATTTGCGCCCTCCCTGCAATCTGCCGATGCCGACTGGAAGGCGCGACTCAACGCGTATCTGGCCGCACGCGATCGGTACCTGCACGGGCTCATTTCCGAAGCGAAAGGCGCCCCCGAAATGGGCGAGGCCGATTACCTGGAAAGCGTGCGCCTGAGCCGTGACTTCACCAGCGGCTATGCGCAACTCCTCACCCGCGCCACCGCACGGGCACGCACGGATCCATCCGGAGCCCGTCGGCTGCTGGATCAGCTCATCGAAGCTCAACCCGACCGTCCGGTCGCCCGCGAACTGCGCGACTGACTGGGGCTATAAGCAACCAATTGCCCGTCATCGGGCTTGCCTTGGCGACCGCGAGGCGAGACATTTCGCTCCACATGCGTCCATCACGAAATTCGCTCCTTTGCTGGGGCTGGCGCGCCCTGGCCCTCGGACTGCTCGCGGCAGCGTGGTCGGGACCCAGCGCCGCCGCGGCCGCCGCAAAGGGAATTGATTTCAATCGCGATATCCGGCCAATCCTCTCGGAAAACTGTTTTGCCTGCCACGGACCGGACAAGAACAAGCGCAAGGCCGGGTTGCGGCTGGATCTGCGCGCGGACGCCATGGCCAAATTGGAGTCCGGCAAGCAGGCTGTGATTCCGGGGGATGTCACCGGAAGCCATCTGTTGAAGGTCATCGTGTCGACCGATCCGGACGACCAGATGCCGCCCAAAAAGACGGGCAAGCATTTGAGCGCCGAACAGATCGACCTGCTGCGGGATTGGATTGCCCAGGGGGCGGAGTTCAAGCCGCATTGGTCGTATGTCACACCCGAACGATCTCCCCTGCCCGCGGTCACCCAGACCAACTGGGTGCGGAATGAACTGGATCATTTCATTCTGGCCCGGCTGGAGAAGGCGGGATTGACCCCGTCCCCGGAGGCGGAAAAGCCGACGTTGATCCGCCGCGCCACACTGGATCTCACCGGTCTCCCGCCGACGGTGGAGGAAGTGGACGGGTACCTGGCCGATGAAACACCCGAGGCGTATGAAAAAGTGGTGGATCGGCTGCTGGCCACGCCGGCCTTTGGAGAAAAAATGGCGCTCCAATGGCTCGATCTCGCGCGCTATGCGGACTCTGATGGGTACCATGCGGACGCGCCTCGTTCCATGTGGCAGTACCGCGACTACGTCATCCGCTCGTTCAATGCCAACAAGCCGTTCGACCAGTTCACGATCGAACAATTGGCCGGTGATTTGTTGCCGAAGCCCACCCTGGACCAGCGGATTGCCACGGCCTTCAACCGCAACGGCATGAGCAGCACCGAAGGCGGTGCGGATCCCGACGAATACATGAACAAGTACGTGACTGACCGGGTGAACACCTTCGGCACCGTGTTTCTGGGTTCGAGCACGGCCTGCACCGAGTGCCATGACCACAAGTACGATCAATTCACCCAGCGCGAATACTACCAACTCTACGACTTCTTCAATCGCATCCCCGAGCGCGGACTGGACAGCGATCCCGCACCGCCCTTCATCAAGGTACCCACGTCCGAGCAGGCGGAGTCGCAAACCAAACTGAGCGGCGAGATCGCCGCGCTGGAGCAGCAGCGACGTGAGTTGCTGGAGCGGAAGGAGGATCCATTGAACGGTGACCAGGCGGCCTGGGAGGCCAGGCAGCGACAGCGGATTCAGGGAGGCTGGGAGGTATTGAAGCCCGCCGTCAGCTTGGTCGCCAGCGGCGCGGCATTGGAAACCTTGGAGGACCATTCGTTGCTGGCCCGGGGCACCAACGCGGCCAAGGAAACCTATCAAATCTCGGTCGAACCCCGGCTCAACTCAGTGACAGCACTCCGGTTGGAAGCGTTAACCCACGAAAGCCTGCCGCAAAAGGGCACCAGTCGCGGCACGAATGGAAATTTCATCCTGACGGGCCTCGAAGTGTTCGCGGAGAGTGCCGCTCCGGAGCGGGAACCTCCCGTCAGCGAAATGGAATGGGGCGCCTGGTCGGCCCTCGGACCGTTCACCGCGGCCTCGGCCAAGGAGGTGTTCGAAAAGACGTTCATCCCGGAGTCGGCCATCGACCTGGGGCAATCGCACGACAATGGAAAACTGAAATGGACCACCAAACCGGAGTGGTCGGATGGGGCGACATTGCCCCTGTCCGGCGAAAACCAGGTCACTTATTTCCACCGGAAGATCACCAGCAAGACCGCCCGTTATGTGACGTTTCAGGTGGGCAGCGATGGCGGGATGAAATTGTGGGTGAACGGGGCCGCGGTGCAGGACGGGAAAGTCCTGCGCCGGGTCGCACCCGCGCCCGATGAAGTAATGGCGCTGCTCCACGCCGGGGAAAACACGCTCACTCTCAAAGTGCATCACGGCAGTGGCCTCTACGGCGTTCGCTTCGTGGGCCCGCAACAACCAGTCACCCGTTATTCCGTCGAATTTGCCAAAGCCTTGTCGGACCACAGCCAGAAGGATTTTCCCGTGAACGCCGCGGTGGATGACCGGGCGGACACCGGTTGGGCCGTGGACGGGCAGGAGGAGAAACTGCGACGCGATCGACAGGCGATCTTCATCGCCCGCAGTCCCATCGTGTTCGGCGGCGGCGCGCGTCTCCGGGTGAAGCTGAAGTTTGAGTCGGGAACACCCCAGCAGGTCTTGGGGCGTTTTCGTCTGGCGGCAAGTGCTGACACCGGCCTCGCGGAGATCGCCGGTGTGCCGCCCCAGATTCAATCCGCTCTTTTTGCCGCTCCGAACTCATTACCTGCGACACCACAAGGCGATTTGAAATCGTATTATCGCGAGTCCCATTCCCCCGAAATCAAGACGTTGAACACCCGCCTGGCCGACACCCGAAAAGCGGCGCAGGAATTGGATGGGCGGATTCCGACACTCCGGGTGATGGAGGAGATGGCTCAGCCGCGCGGGACCCAGATCCGTGTGCGGGGTGATTACCGGGCCAAAGGAGATCCGGTCGTGGCCGGTGTGCCGAAGATTCTTCCACCTCTGCCGGCGGCCGACACGACCAATCGCCTGTCGCTGGCCAAGTGGCTCGTCGACCCGGCGCACCCCCTGCTGGGCCGCGTCACGGTGAATCGCTACTGGGCAGCCTACTTCGGCACCGGCATCGTGAAAACCGGCAACGAGTTCGGCACCCAGGGTGAACTCCCGTCGCACCTCGATCTGCTCGACTGGCTGGCCCGCGAGTTCATCGACGGCGGCTGGAACATCAAGGCGATGCAGAAGAAGATCGTGATGTCAGCCACCTACCGGCAGTCCTCGAAGGCGCGGCCCGAACTGCTCGAGCGCGATCCCAACAACCGTTTGCTCGCCCGGGGACCGCGGCTGCGACTTCCCGCCGAAGTCATTCGGGATTGTGCTTTGGACTATTCCCGCCTGCTCGACCGGAAACGCACCCCCGGAGGGCCCAGCGTGAAGCCCTATCAACCCGCGGGGTTGTGGGAGGAAAAGATGTTTGGCGGCAACAAATACGAGGAAAGCACCGGGTCGGATCGGTATCGCCGGAGTGTTTACACCCTGTGGAAACGCACCGTGCTGAACCCGACCCTGATGACCTTCGACGCACCGGATCGCGCTATCTGCACCGAACAACGGAGCGTCACCTGCACCCCCCTGCAGGCGTTTGTCACTCTCAATGAAAAGGGTTTCATCGAGGCCGCACGGGTCTTCGGCGAACGCATCCTGACCGAGGGCGGACCCAACCTGGACCAGCAAATCACCTTTGCCTACAAGACCGTACTGGCCCGACCGCCCTCGCCCAAGGAGCGTCAAATTGTCGCCGGGGTTCACGCCGACATGCGGTCCACGTACCAGCAGAATCTCAAGGCAGCCATGGATCTGCTCGCCCACGGTGAACCCCAGCGCCCGGAGAAACGCAGCAGCCTCGACCTGGTGGCCTGGACCGCGGTGGCGAATCTGCTGTTGAATCTCGATGAAGCCATTGTGCGCGAGTAACCCCCGACCCCCGACCCCCGACATGAACCCCTTAACTTCTCCCGGTTCCGCCGGCCTCGAACTCCTCACCCGTCGCTACTTCTTCGGCCGCTCGGCCCGGGGATTGGGCACCATCGCCTTGGCCTCGCTGTTGAATCGCAACCTTTTTGCCAACGAGAGCGATGCCAAGATAACGGCGGCTCCAAATCCTTCCCGGGGCATCATCCATCCCCTGCACTTCGCGCCACGGGCCAAACGCGTGATTTACCTGTTCCAGTCCGGCGCGCCGTCGCAATTGGATCTCTACGATTACAAGCCAAAGCTCATTGCGTTGAACGGGCAACCCATGCCGGAGAGCTATACCAAGGGGCAGCGAATTGCCCAACTGGCCGGGCAGAAACTCACCTGCGTCGGCACCAAGTTCAAATTCGCGCGCCACGGCAAATCCGGCGCCGAGATCTCGGAACTGCTTCCCCACATCGCCGGCGTGGCCGATGAACTGGCGATCATCCGATCCTTGCACACCGAGGCCATCAATCACGACCCCGGCGTGACCATGATGCAGACGGGCACCACCCAGGCCGGCCGACCCGCGATGGGTGCATGGCTCTCCTATGGCCTGGGCAGCGAAAATGAACAACTGCCGGCGTTCGTCGTGCTCACCTCCGGGCACGGGCAGGATCAACCGCTGCTCACACGTTACTGGGGCAACGGTTTCCTGCCGGGCAATCATCAGGGCGTCGATTTCCGCTCCCAGGGTGAGCCCATCCTCTTTGTGTCGAATCCCCAGGGCATCGACGGTCCCGTGCGCCGCCGATTGCTCGATGGCATGCGCGATCTGAATCAGTTGAAGCTCGAAGCCGTGGGTGATCCCGAGATCAACACCCGCATCCAATCCTACGAAATGGCGTACCGGATGCAGACCAGCGTGCCGGAATTGATGGATCTCAAAAAGGAACCCAAGAATGTCCTCGAAGATTACGGAGCGCAGCCCGGCCAGTCATCCTTCGCCAATAACTGCCTGTTGGCGCGACGGCTCGTCGAACGCGGGGTCCGATTTGTGCAGTTGTATCACCGCGGCTGGGATCACCACGGCAACCTGCCGGCCGATATCACGCGCACCTGCCAGAATGTCGACCGGCCGTCCGCCGCCTTGATCCGGGATTTGAAACAACGCGGCCTGCTGGACGACACGTTGGTGATCTGGGGCGGAGAATTTGGTCGAACCCCCATGAATCAGGGCGAAATGGGCAACGGGAATTATGGCCGAGACCATCATATGAAGGCCTACACCATCTGGATGGCGGGTGGGGGAATCAAGCCCGGCGTCAGTGTCGGCGCCACCGACGAGCTGGGTTACAACGCGGTCGAGGATCCGGTGACCGTCAATGATTTCCAAGCCACCGTCCTTCGCTGCCTCGGGCTCGACCACGAAAAGCTGACCTATCGCTTTCAAGGACGCGATTTCCGGCTCACCGACGTCGCCGGCGAGGTCATCCAGAAGATTGTCGCGTAGCTCTGGCAGCGCGTGGAGGGAAGTGGCTGCGCCGGTCCATTTCAGGCTTTTCGGGTCCTTCCGCTTCACCCGCCAGCAGGAGCAAGCTCGGCGAGGAAAGGCCGGAGCACGTCGGCGAGGCGGGCGGAAATCGCGGCATAGCCTTCATCGTTCGGGTGGATCGGATCGGACATCCACTGCGAATTTCCCAAGACCCCGCGGAGCATGTCCGAGACCAATAAGACCTGTTTCTCGTCCGCCAGGCGCTGGAAACGTCGGACATTCTGGTCCAGCAACGAAGCGCTCCGAATGCCGATCAGTACCACGAAGGCGCCGACCTGATGGAATTCATCGATCATCCGGCCCAGATTCTGCATCGTCTCTTCGGCCGGCTAGCCATGCAGACTGTCATTGCCTCCGAGGCACAGCAACACCACGCGAGGTTTCATTCGCAGCACTTGCGGCAACCGCTCCAGGCCATCCCTTGTGGTATGGCCGGAGGTCCCGGCATTGACGATCGGAATGCCCAATTCTCGGCTGAGCAAGGCAGGGTAGTCCTTCCCGGGATTGGCGCCGACCCCCGCGGTGAGGCTGTCCCCGAACGCGACCCAGGCGAGGCCACCGTGCGGCGGCAGGTTGGTGTAGGTGGGCGCACGCATCCACCAGTATCCCCCTGCGCCGAACAGCAGCAGTAGACCGAGGAGGAATGCACGTTTCATAATGGTTCGACACTGATCGACTGCGAACGTTTCACGGCCGACGCGTTGGAAGTTTTCACGGTCAGCGACAACCCCCGCAGATCGCCGCGGGGACAAGGCGCTGACTACTTCCACTCATGCAGCACCCGACAACCCCGCTGCCACCCCCGAGAAACAGTCGGCGCCGACGTCGCTGGAATTTCAGCGCCGCTATTTGTCGGCGTGGCAGATCAGGTCAATCACCACGGTGCTGGCGAGAATGAGCACGTCGTCCTCGCCGTCCTCAATTTCCACGCCATAGGTATCATTCCAGGCGAACCAGCGCTTCGAGACCTCGGCGATCCTTTGACCACCGCGCTCGAAAGTGTATTCCATGTCCAGAAAATCGCCCTTCGATTCCAGATCATTCGGTCCGGGCACATCCACCGTGAACCTGCACTGGAACAGGGTGATGAGATGTTTCTTCACGACCGCCAGCAACTCGCCGCCGCGGGTGATCTCGTAAGTCGGCCCCCACGACAGAAGTTTCTGTCGGATGAACGCGAGTTCGTTGCCGTTCAGATCCTGGAACGAAAGTCTGTTCCCGAGGCTGAAGGCGCGTCCATCCACGAAGAAGACATCCTCGCCCGCCTCATTCTCGATGTGGAAATCGTCCCCCCAGCTAAAGAGGTTTTGTTTCATCAGGTAGCGCATACGGGTGCCTTTCGGTTCTGGCCTTACTGTCCGGAAAAAAGATCCAACTGCGGCGTGGGCGGCAGCGCTTGCAACGATTCCCGGTCCCGCCGCCGCGCCGGCGTGATCCGCGGTGGCTTCGCCGCCTCGATTGGAGAAACCACCGCGCCCGGACCCGCCGATCCCTCTCCGCCGCCGAGCACGTTCTGGAGATTCAACTCGGCCTCCTCCAGAACCCGGAGGATTTCCCGGGCCCGATCAATCACCGGGCGCGGCACTCCCGCGAGGCGCGCCACCTGGATGCCATGGCTCTTGTCCGTGGCGCCCGGCAACACCTTGCGCAGGAATATCAGTAGATCGTTGTATTCCCGCACCGTCACGTGATAATTCCGCACCCGCGGCAGGGCGGCCCGGTGGCCCGCGGGGCTGGAAGCGCCTTCCGCCACGATTTCGCCCCCAACCGCCCCGGTTTCCATCCCCGGCACCAAAGGCGTGGAGCCCAATGACTGATAGGAATTTGGTTTTTGACGCTCCGCGGAAACGGAGAGTTGCTTTTTCAGAGACAATTCACCCTTGCCTAGCCGGCCATCTTCAACTCGACCAACAAAAAATATGAGTCAGCAAAAACAGTTCCTCATCCTGCTCCTCCTTCTTTGCGCCTGGCCCGGAGTCAGCATCGTTCACGCTGTGGGCACGGTGGTCGTGTGGGGACACCATAACAATTACGATCCTCAAACGAACAACTACGACCCTCGAACTATGTTGCCCTTGGCGGCGCAGAGCGGCGTCACGGCGATTGCCGCGGGAAGTGCTCACATTGTCGCCTTGAAGGCCGACGGGACGTTGGTCGCGTGGGGATGGTACTACGACGGGGGAAGGACGATACCCGTCGCGGCGCAGAGTGGGGTGGGAGCGATTGCGGCGGGAGGTCTTTGCCCTTGGGGTTGTAATCTTATCACCGTGGCGTTGAAGGACGACAGTACGGTGGTGGCATGGGGATTTACCTACGGCGGCGAAACGACGGTGCCCGAGGACTTGAGCGGGGCGACGGCGATTGCGGCGGGAGGTAATCACCTAGTGGCCTTAAAGAAAGACGGCTCCGTTGTGGCGTGGGGGGGAGACAACGGCGGAGACCAAACGACGGTGCCCATCGCAACGCAGAGCGGGGTGATGGCAATTGCGGCAGGAGGTTATCACACCGTGGCCTTGAAGAACGATGGCTCCGTGGTGGCGTGGGGAGACAATCGCTCGGGCCAAACGGATGTGCCCGTCGCGGCGCTGAGTGGGGTGAGGGCGATTGCGGCGGGAACTTGGCACACTGTGGCCTTGAAGACTGACCGTTCCGTCGGGGCCTGGGGAGCAGGCACCACCAACACGGGGAGTTACCCAGACTTCGGCCAATCGCAGGTGCCCGCCGCGGCGCAGAGCGGGGTGACGGCGATTGCGGCAGGAGGCTTTCACACGGTGGCCTTGAAGAACGACGGCACGGTGGTGGCGTGGGGCGACAACCGATCGGGCCAAACGACGGTGCCCGGAGGCCTGAGCGGGGTCACCGCAATTGCTGCGGGCTATGATTTCACCGTGGCACTCCTCGGCACCGCCGTGTCTTTGAAGACGACCCGTAGCGGGAATGAACTCGTCCTCTCCTAGTCCACGAATGCGGTGGGGTTCACGTTGCAATCAACGTTCAGCTTATCTCCACCGGTCGTCTGGCTCGATTCCACGGACGTGCCGGCGGTAATCGACACGCAATTCACAGTCACGAATTCCACTTCGGGCAGCGCCCAATTCTATCGGCTGCGGAAGCCGTAGCGCGTCGCCTCTGCGATCACTAGGTATGGTGAGCCAAAAAACGTCGAGTCTTAATCCGCAAATGAATGAACAACTGATAGGAATTTGGTTTTTGACGCTCCGCGGAAACGACCAGCTTCGGGGTTTTGAGCTTCACCAATGAATGCAGCTCTACCCCCGTCTCGGTTTGTCCGGTGGCTTCCCGGTACATCACCGCGTAGCACGAGCACTGAAGCTCGTGGATGTGCTCGGCCTTCTCCGGGTTGGGAGTCTGGCCCGTGGTCTTGAACTCGACGATCCGACCGCCGGAGCGGACGAGGTCGATGATACCAATCAGCTTGGTGCTCCGGAGGTCAGCTTCCACTGACACTTCAACGCCTTCAGCGGGTTCGTTGGCAGGGATGGGTGATTGTTGGAAGTAGGTATCGAGCAAGGCGCAGGCTTTCGCCTTGGACTCATCCTGCTCGCCTGCATCCCAGGCAATCGCCCCTTCCTGATCGTCGGTCCAGAACGTGTTGAACTGCTCACGCAGCCAACCGTCCGGGATGGTCTGTTTCCTCCAGCGGGCAAGGTTCCAGAGCTTGAGGGTGAAGTGGACAGTAGACCCGATGTGTTGGGCACCGCTCTTGGCGCGGGGAAGACCCGCGACGTAGTTGAAGTAGAACTTCAGCCGACAGGAATGGAACGTGTTCAGCCGTGAAGCCGACACGGTGGCCAACAACTCCTCAATGCTCTTGGGTTTGGTGACCCGAGCTGGAGGAACCGGTGGTGTCGTCGGTGCCGGTGGAACAACCGTGGCAGTGGCGTTCATGCGGTCCTCGCCTTCTGGGGGGTCTGGAAGCGGTTACCGTTGGAACGACCGTTGCCGGGGTTGCCACCATGGGTTTCGAGCAACTCTTCAATCAGGCCCGAAGCCTCCATCCTGTTGAGCTGCCGGACCCCCTTGCCGAAGCGTTCTTGGGCCAACGATTCGATGTCCCTCTTGTCGAGGTGGTTGTCGTCGACGATTTTGAGAATCAACGCCTTCTGCTTCTCCGAGCACGACCAGGCTTCAGATTGGGCGCTGTGACGACCATTACCGTTGCCGTTCGTGCCGGGGTGAACATTGGAGTGGCCGTTGCTTCCGTTGGTGGAATGTCCGTTGCTGCCATTCTGGCGGCTGCCATTGCTGGTGCCGTTGCCGTTGGACGGTCCATGGGCCGGGAGAAATCCCGTCTGCTGGATGTCGCGGTCGACACAGCCCTGCAACAGGGCGTAAAGGCGGGAAGATTCCGCTTCGACCTGTTTGATGTCCGCGAGTTCGACCCGAATGGTGACGCTGAACTGGTGGGAGCTGTAGCCGGGTAGGCCAAGTTTCTTGGAGCAATTGGCTTCGAGCTGAATAGCCATGGTGATGGGTATAGATCTCGTCCTTGCCCATCTCCCGCGGATGCCGCTTCCCGTGGAACAGGATGTAACGGCGGACCCAGTGAATGTACGTCTGCTCGGTTCGGTAGGAGAAGTGGTGGAACCGCATCACCTCCCGACACTGATCCAGAAGTCGGAGCTGGGGGTTTGGTCGGAACCCGTCGAGACGACGTCGGCCTGCACGGTGATCTGGCAACGGCCCGTGACCAGCTTGTCACCGGTCAACGACGCCACGACGACTTCCACGCCGGCGCGCCGCAACAGGTCAATCGGCGCGATGGTTTCAATCTCTTCGAAGCCGGTGAAGAGCAGACAAAGAACGCGTTTTTTCATAGAGCACGGACGCTGGCGAACGACCGGATGTTCGTCGACGGCGGGCCATCACATCGTCGCGCTGAACGTGGCCACCGCGGCCAGATAGGCGTCGCAAGAGTCCTCGTAAGCCGCGACCACCGTCCGTCCCGCGCGCGGGTGTCGTCGGGTCTCCCCGTTTGGCTCGCCGGGGCGTTCCGTTCGTCCCGTCGAAACGCTTTCCCGATTCGAAGTATGGATGGGTGGCACGCGCGTCTCGGAATCGCCCGCCGCACGCCGTCGTGCCCCGGAGTCATTCCCGGTCCCACATCCAGCGAGGGTCCCATTTGTCGTTGCCCACGCCGACGATCGAATCGCCCCGGGCGACGTCGCCCCCGGCGGTCTTCCCGGGAAAATACTGGAACCCCACCTTGCTGACCTTGGTGGCCGACGAATGGCCGTCGGCCCAGCTCATCATCGCCGACCCGGCGTGTCGGTTGAAGACGCGGTAAGGATTGCTGGCGGCAAAATCGGGATGGCTGGGGGTGAGGAAATAGAGGAGTTGAGCCCCCTTGATCTCGGTCCATAGGTCCGGGTCTTTCTCGGTGGGATTCCGGACTTTCCCGGCGTCCGCGAAGACGAGCGATTCGGTGGGGTTCTTGACGGAGGAGAGCTTGAGGGTGCCGAGTTTTTCGCCGGCCCAGGGCGAATAGCTGAACTCGATGTGGTTCATGCCGATGCCGAAGCGGCCTTGTCCGGTGGCCTTGGGCGTGCCCTGCAGGACGCCGGACCGGTTGGTGCCGGTGACGCTGGGACAATCCACGCCGTTCTTGGCGGGCAGATAGGACCGGAGTAGATCGGGCCACCAGATGGTGGAACCGCCGGGCACGAAGGCGTTGGCTGGCGGGGTCCCGACGACCTCGAGGGGCACCATGTTGTCGCGGTTGTCCTCGGCATACATCACGAATGCCAGGCCGATCTGGCGACCATTGCTGAGGCACCGCATGCCCTTGGCCTTTTCCTTGGCCCGGCCAAGCGCCGGCAAGAGCATCCCTGCGAGGATCGCGATGATGGCGATCACCACCAGCAGTTCGATCAGCGTGAAAGCCCCGGACCGCGAGCGTCCCGGGGAAAGTTTGGGTGGTAATGTCATCGGCCGGGCTGGATTCGGAGCATAGTGGCGAGGTCGTCGAAGATGGGCAGCACCGGGTCGGGCGACGGCCAATGCATCAGGTGTCCCTTCCCGGGAATCCGGATGCGCTGGCATCCGCCGGGAACCGCGTCGAAACGCCGGGCATCCTCGTCGGTCAAGGCGCTCCCGAGGGCGGGGTCGCCTTGGATTAGAAACACGGGACAGCGGATGGCACCGATGTTCGCGGGGACGTCGTAGCCCTCCAGCCAACGCCCCGAGGGAAGGCTCCGGAAGACCTCGGGGTCCACGGTGGACAGGCACTCGGCACCGAACCGGAGCGAGGCCGCGTCCCGCAATTGTCCCAGCGGGACCCAACCGCCGGTCGGCGAGGGGATCGGGATCGCGGCGAGGCGTTCGACGAGCGGCGTGGGGGAGGGCGTGGCCAGGAGATCGTGCAGGCCGCGGAAATAATGTTCCCAGAACGATCCATGGATCCGGTCGCCCATGGTCTGGAATGGCGGGTCTTCCAGAACGAGCGCGGCGACGAGGTCGGGTTCGGCCGCGGCCATGGCCGTGGCGACCATGGCCCCGAGAGAATGCCCATAGAGCACCACTGGGCGCTGCCAACGGCCTACGAGCCATCGGCGCAGGTCCCGGACGTGGTCGGCGACCAGCGAGACATCGGCCCCGCGGGGAGAGCGACCGTGTCCGCGAAAATCGAGGAGCCAGGGATTCCATAATTCCCCGAGGCGTCCCGCGAGCGGGGCGAAAGTCCGTCGGTCGCGCCCGACCCCGTGAAGGAACACGACCGACTGCAAACCCGGATGCACCTCCTCGGCATGGAGCCCCGCGTCGTCGCGGGTCACGGCGATGGGACGGTTGTCGGGGTTCGATGGCATCGGGGTTGCGTGGCGTGAGGGTCAGGGACGGGTGGTCGCTCGGTCGCCGGCGCGCGGGATTTCCCGCCCGGCGAGTCGTCCCGCCTTGATCTTGCCCCCTTGGACGACGGCGATGAACCGGGTGCGGTCCTCGAGCAGGGAGATATCGGAAGCAACATCCCCGTCGACGACGAGAAGGTCGGCCAATTTGCCGGGGGCCACGGTGCCGAACTCGTGGTCGCGGCCCATGATCTGGGCGCCGGTCAGGGTGGCGGCTTTGAGGACATCGAGGACGGGCAGTCCGACCTGTTGGACGAAGAAAGTGAGTTCCTTGGCGTATTCGCCGTGGGGATTCCAGGCGAAGCCATAATCGCCGCCCATGCCGAGTCGCCCGCCGGCCCGGACGATGCGCCGGCAACTTTCGGCACCGCCCTCGAGGGTTTCCTGATGTCCGTCGATCACGGCCTGGGACATTCCGAACTGTTTGCCATGCTGCACGCTGGTGAATTCGAAGCGCAGGCCGGGCACGACCGGCACGTCGCGTTCCAGCAACAGGTCGAGCGCCTCGTCGTCCATGAAGGTCCCGTGCTCGAGGGTGTCGTAGCCGGCACGCAGCGCGTTCTTGATGCCTTCGGTGGCGCGGCAGTGGCCGGTGACTTTCATCTTGTGATTGTGCGCGGTCGCCACGACGGCGTGCATCTCGTCGAACGTCATGCAGAGTGTGTGATGATCGTTCACGTCGGGCGAAGCGGCATCGCCGGTGGGATACGTTTTCACCCACTCGATGCCGTCCTTCACCAGCGCCCGCACGGCTTTGCGGGCGTCCTCCACTCCGTTGATGATGAAGACCAGGCCTTCCATGCCGATCTTCCGGAACTCGGGATTCCAATCCATGAGCCCGCCCGCGCCGCAGATCTCGCGTCCGCTGCTGGCAAGGCGGGGTCCGGGAACGATGCCTTCGTCGATCGCCCTTTTCATCCAGACGTCGATGTTGTGGAGGCAACCGCCGCTGCGGGCGGCGGTATAGCCGCATTCGAGGGCGAGCCGGGCGTTGGCAGCGGCGAGGAGGGTGATGTACTCGACCGGGTATTTAATATCGAGGTCGGCAAGCTCCGCGACGTCGAAATAGGTCAGGTGGATGTGGGCCTCGACCAAGCCCGGAAGGATGGTCCCACCCCGGACATCGACCACCCGTGCGTCCGCCGGGATCGGTTCGGAGACGGCGGCGGCGGGCCCCGCAAAGCGGATGCGTTCGCCCTCGACCCAGACCATGGCATCCGGAACGGGCGGGGCACCGGTACCGTCGACCAAGCGTCCGTTGGTGAGGATGAGCGGGCTGGGGTTCATGAAGGAATGGGGAATCGGGGACAGGACCGGTGCCGACCGTGCGCAAGGGGCGGGGAATAGTGCGGTTAGATTTCCGCTTTTCGATGGGCGGATCAAGGGCTTTCCCGTGCCTCCGGGCAGCGGCCGGCGCACGGCGTTTAGTGCGCGCCTGTATGAAGACCGCCCAACGACCATGACAGGCGACTGGATTTTGGATGAGTGTCAGGGCGGTCGATACCAACGGTTGCAAATCGTCTGCTCGCGCGATTCGGCAACCCGCAGCATGGCATCCAACCGGGGCTGAAGAATCAGCGGCAACGAACCGAACCATCCCCGAGAGCCGCCAACGAGTCTCGGAAAGCGATGTTACTGATAGGAATTTGGTTTTTGACGCTCCGCGGAAACCCGGGATTAAGGGCTTCATTCCAAACGGCTTCTGGCCATCCGCCCGACTGGACCCTGGCTGGATCGTACGCTGAAGCACCGACGATTGATTCGGGTGGGCCTGCCGGAGTGATAACGGACCCTGGCGCGGTTCGGGAAGTCCGGAACACTGCCACCTGGTGAAGCCGATTCTCTCCGCCCTGTTCCTGATGCTGGCGTTGATCCTGCCGCTCCGGGCCGCCGACAAGCCTGAGGCGCTGGCCAACTCCGTTGCCGCCCTGGTCAACCCGGCGAAGCTGGCATCCCTCAAAGACCGCGGCGCCATTCCTCGTGTCCAGAAATACACCGCGCAGCTTGCCTTGGCGAAACAGGACGGAAACGACCCAGATAAGGTGGCGGCCGAAGCCGTGGCGCTTGCCGGGATGAAGGGCGAGTCGGCCAAGATCACGCTGGAGGCCATGCTCCGAAACCTGCGGATTGCTGAAGCGCTCGGTTGCACCGACGAGGCCGGACTGAAGAGCATGAGACACGGCCAAGCGGCAACCGTGCAGCGCGGCCCCTACCAGGGCGAACAACTCAGCGTGGATCATATCATCCCGCGCAAGGTGGCGCCGGAACTCGACAACGTCATCGCCAACCTTGAACTCATGCCGCTCCGGATGAACGCGAGCAAAAGTGCGAGCGTCGGTGACCGGCAGGTATCGCTGGCCAAAAGATTACGGAAGGCGGGTTTGCTGTCCAAAGCAGGTTACGCAGCGGTCACGGCCGCCCAGCCCAAGCATCCGCGGTCACCTGCCAAGAAATCGACCAAGTGACTCGCCTGACCGAATTCCCACCGACAAAATTCGGTCGTCGTGCCGACGACAGGAAATCCTCCTTCAAAAACTCGTCGAATCCTTGTGCGTCGCCTCAACGCCGGATAGCCGAGTTTTACTCCAGTCAGGTTAAACGGAGCCCTGGCGCGGCGTCTGCGCGACCGAATACCTCCGCAAGGTGGTTGCCGCCGTGCTTACGAAATCGGCCAGCCCGGGAGCTGGGAGTGGCCCCGAGTTGCCGCCCGCGTCGGGTCCAGTGTACTCGATCGGAAAACCCCGCAGGGTCAGTGCCTGCAGCAAGGACGCATCAACATCCTCGACCCATTCAGCGTGCTCGTTTGTGTCCGGTACATTGACTTGCACACGGAGTTGCCAAACACCGCGCATGAGTGCGGCAGGAATAAGCAGATTTTTGCAGCGCGATTGGGGAGCAGGGTGCAGGGCACCGTGTAGGACGGCCCTCTAGGTTGGCGACGGAACGACGTGCCCGCTTACCAGGCGCCGCGATGCCCTCCGTCCTCGGAATAAGTCCAGTATTTGTCGTACATCCGCTCCATGCGCTTCCAGATCACCGACCCGTCGACGTAGGCGACATTGCCCCCAACCGCACCCGCCTGGCGGGCCGTGGTGGGCTCACGGACCGGGTACTGGTAGACGTAGCCCTTGCGCTTGATCGGACCCGCTTTGCCATGGGGCGCCATCACCCAGTTGTAGCCGCCCACGCCATTGGCCGCCCAGCTGTTCAGATCGGAGAAGAGCACCAGTTGCTGGGAATCAGCCAGGGCGTTTGTATTCACGAGCGTCGACACGTCGGAGAGCTTGACGACCGATTGCCATCCTGCCTGCCTGGGCATCTTTCGGCCCCCGTGATAGTGGTAGCCGATGTAGAACCCGGTGGCAGCCTGGTAGCGTCCATTTGGATTGTCCGTGATGCCTGGCAGCGAGAGCGGATACACATTGGGACAATCGAAGACCTTGTCGCCATAGGCATTGCTAATCGACTGGTACATCACCGACGAGATGCTCATCAGGAAGGAATCGCCTCCATTGCGAATACCGTCGAAAACCCGTTCATTGTTGTCGATGGCGTAGACATGAGTGGCAATCCCGAGTTGACGCAGATTGCTCGTGCAGCCTGCTCGCCTGGCCTTTTCCTTGGCGGCAGCCAGGGCCGGCAAAAGCATGCCCGCCAGGATCGCGATGATCGCAATCACCACCAGCAATTCGATCAGCGTGAAGCCGGAAGGAACCAAAGTGGCGCGAACCTTCAGAGGGCGATGATCCGACGGAATTTTCATATCACGATCGGGGAAAACAGGCCTATTGCGCATCGTTTCCCCACCGAGCAGCGGGGACGCGACGAGCATTAGCCCGTTTGGCGAGTCAAGGGAGGATTGGGTTTCAGGAGCTATTCCTACCGAGCCACCGCACCACGATCCGCCTAGCTCGCGAGGGCGGCGGCCCGGCCCGCGGTTGCGACGTGCGTGTCGTTGATGACGTTGCGTAACGCTTGGCCGAGTAAAGCGCGCCGACAGTTCTCGCTCCCCTTGATCCGCATGTCCATTAAACCCTCCTCGCTATAAAATGCCGCGTGGGGATTGAGGATGAGCCGGTCGTGGGCGGGGTGATCCGGGTCGCGCCATGCTCGTATAAGGGGGTGATCATCCGATGGAGGTTCAGTTTCCAGGACGTCAATTCCAGCCCCGCCCAGTTGTCCGCCGGCAAGGGCATCGAGCACCGCCAGCACATCCACCACCCCACCCCGAGCGGTATTGATCAGAAATGCCCCGCGAGGCATTTCTGCGATCGTTTCACGATTCATTACGTGGCGGGTCTCGGGAGTGAGCGGACAGTGCACGGTTACGATCTGAGCCTCGCGCAGCAGGTCCGCGAGCGTACCGGCACGGCGTACCCCGAGGGATTTCTCATAGCCGTCTGGAACGTAGGGGTCATAGAAGGCCACGTTCATTCCGAACGCTTTCGCCCGAAGCGCGACGGCGGTACCGACGCGCCCGATGCCAATAATACCTAGGGTCCGCCCCCGTAACCGCATCAGCGGCTGCACCTGCTGATAGCTCCAGGGCCCGCAGGAACGCCGCAGCCGGCTATTCAGGAAATGCGCCCCGCGCGCCAAGGAAAGGGCCATCCCGAGGGCAGTATCCGCGACATCCTCAGTCCCATAGTCCGGCACATTGGCGACCGGGATCCCGCACTGACGGGCCGTGGCATGGTCCACATTGTCGAAACCCACGCCGCACCTAACAATCAGGCGGCAACGTTCCAATGAGCGAATGGTGTCGGGGCCGATCGTTAGGCAGTGATACATCATCACCGCATCCGCGTCTTCGATTCGGCCCGCGAGTTCCGATTCGTGACGCGCATTGAGCGCCACTACATCCGCGAGATCGCCCAGGATCCGCCGTTCGCAATCAAGCGGCTCGGAAGCGAAGTCGGTGATAACAATTTTGGCGCGTCGATTCATAATAATTAACAGAAGTGTGCGCCGACGGCCTCGACATAGACCGCGTAGAGCGATTGGCTCGCGGTCATGAAGAGTCGGTTCCGACGCGGCCCACCGAAACAGACATTACTGCAGACCTCGGGGAGCACAATTTGGCCGATCCGTTGCCCGTCGGGCGCAAATACGTGGACTCCGTCATAGCCGTCGCCGATGTCCGCCCACCCCGCCCCCGCCCACACGTTTCCGTCGGTATCGCAGCGGATGCCGTCGGCGAGGCCAGCGGTTTTCTGGCCTTTAATCTCCATCTCCATCGAGGCGAACGAACGTCCCTTGGACAACGTGCGGGCCTCGACAACGTCCCAGACCTGGATGTTTTTGGGCGCCTCCGGGTAATGCGAGGCCCCGGTGTCGGCAACATAGAGTTTCTTGTAGTCGGGTGAGAAGCAGAGGCCGTTGGGTTTAA
>CAMCFL010000001.1 GCA_945873715.1 Akkermansia muciniphila | reverse complement strand
GTCAGAGTCTCCTTACGTCGACGCCTACCCGAAGGTGACGAGGTGACGAGGCTCACTTCAATCGGGTGGGGAACGTGCGAAGGCCGAGGGGACGATCGAACGGAAGTCAGAGTCTCCTGACGTCGACGCCTACGGGAAGGGGCCGCCGGGCACCCCCGGGTGGTGGGGGTGCCGCGGGCGGGGTGGGGATCAGTACTCGCGCTTCTTGGTGATGCCGGGCATGGGGACGGGATACTTGCCGTCGGCATTGGCCAGGAGGGGCGCGGGGGAATCGAGCGTGATGGTGTCGAGACCCGGGGCGAACTCGTGCTCGGAGTTGAGGATGTCGTCGTAGGTGACGATCTGGCCGGTGTGGGCGGCCATGCGACCCATGGAGGTCACGAGGCTGGCCTTCACGCCGCGTTCCACCTCGTTGTACGGGGTGTTGTTGCGGATGGCGGTGGTCAGGTCTTCCCACTCGAGCTGGTAGGGATCGAGTTCGGGACCTTCCTTGGGCGTGCGCCAGAGGACTTCGGAATTGGTCATCTTGTGACCCGAGTAGATGCGGGCCTTCGAGGGCCAGTGGCCTTCGGAGGAGATGACCGCGAGGCCCTTGGCTCCATGGGCGTAGCTGGCGAACTGGTCATGGACGCCCGGCATGGTGCGGCCGTACATGAACAGCTTGGTGCCGTCGCCGTAGGTGTATTCGACCGAGTAGTTGTCGAAGTTCTGGTCGATGGCATTGCCGCGGTAATGGCGGCCGCCGGAGGCCTGGGCCTCGACCGGCCAGGCGTTCTTGATCCAGCAGGACTCGTCGATGTTGTGGATGTAGAAGTCGCTGAAGCATCCACCGGAAGCCCACAGGAAGGAATGGAAGCGACGGATCTGGAACATCGTCTCGTTCTCCTCGGGCTTCTTGGCCTCGGAGAAGGCGGACCCGACGGGCCCGTGCATGCGGTAGGCGCGCTGGGCGATGATCTCACCGATCTGCCCGTCCTGAACGCGCTTGAAGAGGTCCTGACGGACCCGGCAATGACGGCACATGAGGCCGACGCCGACCTTGAGGTTCTTCGCGTCGGCCTGCTTGGCGAGGTCGAACATGCGGCGCGAGGTCGGGCCATCGACGGTCACCGGCTTTTCCATGAACACGTTCAGGCCACGTTCGATGGCATACTTGAACTGCACCCAGCGGAAGGCGGGCGGCGTGGCCAGGATGACGAGGTCACCGGGCTTCAGCACATCCATGGCCTCCTTGTAGGCATTGAACCCGGCGAACTTCCGGTCCTCGGGCACGTCCATCTTGTCGGCGAACTGGCCCTTGAGGCCCTCGAAGCTCGACTTGAGGCGGTTGTCGAATACGTCCGCCATCGCCACCAGCTTGACCGGACCGGTCTTGACGCTGAGGGCGTTCGCTGCGGCACCGGTGCCACGACCACCTGCGCCGACGAGGGCGATCTGGATGGTGTTGTTTTCCGCGGCATGCACCCGGGGAATCGCCACTCCGGCCAGCGCGGAAGCGGCCGCAAAAGTCCCCGTCGTCCGCAAAAAGTCGCGACGGGACGTCACATTCGCTGCAGGGGAATCATTCATGATTCCCGAAAGTCCCGCCGACCGCCCCCCGGTGTCAATCCTGTTGCCGGTGCCAGCGCGCTGCAGGGGGGCATCCTGAGTTTGTGGTCACGCATGTAGGCCCGCTGCCCTCAGCGGGCGCTTTCACATCGCCGCCTGAGGGCAGGCGGCCTACATCCCTGACCCACTCAAGATGCACCCCATCCTCCACATTGCGTTCGTTCTGTGGCAGAACTGCGCCGTGGTTTCGACCTGTTCAAGACCTGCTGAAGACACTCGTGCCCTGGAAGTCCGTTTGATGACGGTTTCCGGACGGGACCTGGACCGTTTCTGTCGGGTTCAGACAGAGCTTTCCGGAAGGGAACCCCACTGTGTCCTGCCGCTGCGGATGGAGATCGCCAAGGTGCTGTCGGACGCCAATCCCTTCTGGCAACACGCGGAGCGCGCGTTGTGGATCGCCTGGCGGGAGGGCCGGCCGGTGGGGCGGATCGCCGCGATCCTGGATCACCAGCACGAGCGGGAGCACGGCGAGCGCTGTGCGTTCTTCGGGTTCTTCGAGTCGGTGAACGAACCGGCGGTGGCGAAGGCGTTGCTGGATCAGGCGGGACGGTGGGCCACCGAACGCGGAGCCACGCGGGTGCGCGGCCCGATGAACCCGAGCATCAACGAGGAGTGCGGCCTGTTGATCGAGGGCTTTGACCGGCCCAACGCCGTGATGATGCCCTTCAATCCTCCTTACTACGGCTCGCTCGTCGAAGGGGCCGGGTACGTCCAGTCGAAGGATCTGGTCGCCTTCGACATGCTGCTTTCCGACAGCCCGCTGGAACGATTGGTCCGCCTTCGCAACGGGCTGCGTCGGCGCTCGGCGGGCGTCGAGCTACGGGCGATCACCAAGAAGACCTTGAAGTCGGATCTGCCCGATCTGAAACGGATCTACAACTCGGCCTGGGAACGCAATTGGTCGGCCGTTCCCATGTCGGCGGAGGAAATCGATTTCCTGGCGGAACGCCTCGAGCCGTTGCTGGTGCAGGGGTTTGTCTGGCTGGCCTCGGTGAAGGGTGAACCCGCCGGTCTGCTGCTGGCGGTCCCGGACCTGAACGAGGCGCTGGGGCCGTTGAAGGGAAGCCTGCTGACGCCCGCGCTGTTCGGGGCGCTGCCGATGCTCCTTGGGTGGCGTCGGCCGACCCGGTTCCGCCTGATCGCACTGGGGGTTCTGGAGCAGTACCGCGGCCGGGGGCTCGAAGGCTGGATGTTCGCCGAAACGCTGATGGCGGCGCAGGCGATGGGCTACACCGGATGCGAGGCGTCGTGGGTGCTCGACGACAATCAGCCGGTGCACCAGTTGGCGGCGTTGTTCGGGGCGAAGATCACCCGACGCTACCGGATTTATGATCGCGTGCTGGGGGCGGGGGATTGACGGAGGAACCGGAGCTTCCGGCCGAAACCGTCTGACGGAGAAGGAAGAAAGGGGAACGCTCTGGTCTGGATGGTGGAGCCTAGGGGATTCGAACCCCTGACCTTCTCATTGCGAACGAGACGCTCTACCAACTGAGCTAAGACCCCGTAACCAGAGCGGGCGAGTGAATCGCAGAACGTCCCGTGGAAGGCAAGCGCGGTTTGCGGATCGGGCGGATCGGGCGGATCTTGAGATTGCCCCCGCCTGAGACCGCGGGTGTGCGGTACGCCTCCGGCGTAGAGCACACCCGCGGCTTCCGGCGGGGGCAGTGTCAAGATGCACCCTCGATCAGACTGATCAGTCCGATCAGTCTGATCTTCTCCGATGGAGGGGCAGCGGGCCTGCAGCCAAAGCGCCTACCCGATGAACGAGCAGATGTACTCTGCGATGCCCGAGGTCACTTCGATGTCGAAGCCGGACTTGGCGGGGACATCGAAATGGGCTCCGGCGGCGTAGGTCGTCAGCGTGGACGAGCCATCGATCTTCACGGAGCAGGCACCGGCGACGATCTCCATGCGTTCGGCCTTGTCGGTGCCGAAGTGGTATTTGCCGGGGTAGATCAGGCCGAGGGTCTTCTTCGAGCCATCGGCAAAGAGGAGGCTGTGGGAGACGACGTGGCCGTCGAAGTAGACGTTGGCCTTGGTGACCGCCGTGACGTTGTTGAATTCGGACGGAATGGACATGGGCGCGGAGTGTTCCGGGGTGGACGGCAGATTCAAGTCTTCTGTGGGGCCCGCGCTTACCAAGGGTACCTCCTGAGTTGGTCATGGATGTAGGCCGCCTGTCCTCAGGCGGCGATGAGGCAACGCCCGCTGAGGGCAGCGGGCCTACCACCGTGACAACCAACTCAAGAGGCGCCTGCCTACCAGCGGATCTTCGCCGGGAAGTACTCGCGGATGAGTTCCTCGTAGAAGGGGCGGAGAGCCTGGGAATCCGGCTTGGTGTGGCTCTTCGTGTAGAGGTCGTATGGATTGAAATCCTTCACGGCGGCCAGCAGGCGGCGATCCTGATCATTGCACAGGTGATCGTATTCGCCCTCGCGATGCCACGGGTAGAACGAGTGGTACCGCAGCATGTAGAGCCCTTCGATCGGGAGGTAATCCTTGCAGACGTGGTAGATGTACTCGTCGTGACCCCACGACAGGTTCACGGCATCCAGGCCACAGCCCTCTTCGTACACCCCGTTACGGGTCTGGAACCGGGCATCCTGCGAATCCGGGTTGGCTTCGAAGAAGCGGGGGAAAACGATCTTGTTCGAGTAGGCGCAGCCGGTCGGGAAGGTATCGCCCACCACCGCCCATTGGGGCTCATCCCAAAGGCAGAGGATCTTGCCGAGATCATGGACGAACCCGGTCAGGATCATCCAGCGGGGCTTGCCGTCGCGGCGAAGTTGCTCGGCCGTCTGGAGCAGGTGCTCCAGCTGGGACATGTCGGTGTCCGGATCACTGTCATCGACGAGCTTGTTGAGGTATTCCGCTGCCTCCCAGACGCTCATCTGCATCCGGTTCAGACCGAGAAATTCGCGTCGTTTGGCCAGGCCGAACTCGTAGGTCTGGTGCAGATGGTTCAACCGATAGAACTCGCGGACGGTCGGCCGGGCATCGGCCTCGTAGTTGCGGAACTCGGTCTCCGTCTTGTCCGGGGCGTATCCGACGGCAGGCTTGCGGCTGGCGTCGTGGGCGGGTTGTCCGGGCTCGGGATAACGTTCCTTCACGAAGTCTTCCCACTCCTCGAGGCTCTGGAGGGGGTTGGCTGAATCGGTGGATTTGCTGTCGATGCTCATGGCAGTGGCGGGACCTGAAGGTGACGTGTCGAATGGCTATGGGGCAGGGCAGGAAGCCCGACAAGACCCGAATTGGGGGGAGGAGGTCGGGGGGCGCAACTTGAGTCGGTCACGGATGCAGGCCGCCTGCCCTCAGCCGGCGATGAGGAAACGCCCGCTGAGGGCAGCGGGCCTACATCCGAGCCGCGCCTCAGGCGAAGCGCGCGAGTTTGGCGTCCAGGCGGGCGGAGCGGGCCTGGTCGCGGACGAGTCCGGGGAAATCGTCCTCCAGTTGGGTCCGGGTGGGAACGCTGCCCCAGGCGGTCACGTTGAAGACTTCATGCGCGCGCGCCTCCGGCAACCCGAGTTCGCGGGCCTGACGGGCGAAGCGACCCCGGAGCTTGGCCGTCCATTCGTCGAGGTTCGCGGTGGGTTGGATGTGATGCCGGGCCACCCAGGGAAGCCATTCGTTGATCTGGCTCTGATGACACCAGGACTCGGCGGCAATCACGTCGAAGACGGATTCGACATCCACCACCAGGTCGCAGGCGTTGGCCCCGGCCATGTAGCCGTCGTAGGTGCTGAGGATGACCGGAGTGTGGATCCAGGTGGATTGGGTTTCATCGCTGATGGGAAATTCCCCGAGGAAGGCATGCGGCACGTTGATCATGTAGGCCACCCGCCGGATGGCCTCCGCCACGGTCAGGTGATCGGGGTGCACGCCGGCCGTGGGATCCGATGGCAGGGGCGGGCAGAAGAGGTAGTCCGGCTGAAACTCGCGGATGGACCGCCAGAGGCTGGCGAGCAGGTCGGTGGTCAGGGTCCGACAGGCTTCCTCGAAGGGTTGGCCATTGGGTTTGCGGAGGAGTTCGAACTCGTAGCGCCCGATGGCGGCGCTTTCCCCCTGTTCCAAGAGCCGTAGACGTGCCGTCTCGTCCCGGGTCCGGAACTGGTGGCCCGATCGGCCATCGGTGCACACGAGGACCCGCATCCGGAAATCCGGACCGGCGGTCCGACGCAGCAGTTCGAAGGTTCCCGCGGCGACGAACTCGAAGTCGTCGAAGTGGGCATGGACACAAAGCACGCGCATGGAAGGAAGGTAGAAGGGGAACGCGCGAAGATCGAAGGGGGAAGTTGGGAGATGCAGCCGAGGGGGATGCTCGTCCCTCCGAAGAGTACTATCCGCAGATGGCGCAGATGGCGCAGATGACGAGCCCATTTCCCGCCGAATATCCCGCATCAGCGGAGTGGAACTGCCAATTCGTCTTCGACGCACACCTCGTGCCTCCCCATCTGCGTGATCTGCGCCATCTGCGGATAAACCACTGCGTTTTCACGGTTGGAACTTCAAACCTGTCCGCAAAGGGGGAAACCTGACCGCACTCCATCATGAACCTTCCATTGCATTCCCTCCGGGCCGGGATCATCGGCACGGGCTTCATCGGGCCGGTCCACATCGAGGCCCTGCGACGTCTTGGCGTGCAGGTGACGGCGATCTGCGGTTCGACGGCATCGGCGCGGGCGACGGCGGACAAGTGGGGAATCCCGGAGGTGTACGGCGATTACGACTACGCGGCGATGTATCGCTCGCCGAACGTGGACGTGGTGCACATCACCTCGCCGAACAAGGTGCACGTGGAGCAATCGCTGGCGGCGCTGGCGGCGGGGAAACATGTGGTGTGCGAGAAGCCCCTGGGCATGAACCCGCGCGAGACCCAGCGGGTCCTGACCGCCTTGAAGAAACGCCAGGCCCCGGTGTTCGCCGTCAACTACATGTGCCGGTTCTTCCCGGCCGTCCTCCAGATGCGCGCGATGGTCCAGCGCGGGGACATCGGCCGCGTCATCCATGTGCAGGGTCACTTCTTCCAGGACTGGCTTCTCAAGGACACCGATTACAACTGGCGGGTGCTGGCGGCCGAGGGCGGACCGCTGCGGGCGATCGGCGACATCGGGACGCACTGGATCGACACGGTCTCCTTCATTCTGGGAGCCCGGGCGGAATCGGTCTTCGCCCACACCGAGACCTTTCACAAGGTGCGGAAGCGTCCGCGGACCGAGCTCAAGACCTTTGCGAAGGCCGATCCGTCGGACCTGGTTTCATACCCGGTGGACACCGAGGATTTCGGCAGCCTGCTGCTGAAGTACGGCAAGTCATCGCATGGTTTTGCTGAGTACGTCCACGCCAACGCCTCGATCTCCCAGGTGGCCGCCGGATGGAAATGCAGCCTGTACGTGGGGATCTACGGGACGAACGGATCGCTCCAGTGGGAATTCCAGCAGCCGAATGAGATCCGGGTTGGCCGCCGGGATTCCCCCGACCAGATCCTGCAGCGGGGCACGGCCGGGTTCGCGGACGACGTTGCGGGATTCACGGACACGCCGGGGGGACATCCCGAGGGATTCCCGGACAGCCACAAGATGAACTATCGGGCGATTTACGAGCACATCGCCTCCGGCCGGAAGACCCAGGTGCTCTTCGCCACGGCGGACGACGGGCATCATGAGGTGCGCCTGTGCGACGCGGTGCTGAAGAGCAGTCGCAGCCGCAAATGGGTCAAGCTCGGGGCCAAAGCCTGAGCCCCGATTCGACGGTCCGAGAACGGGAGGTGCCGGCGGCCCGCCGGTACTGAGAAACTCCCTTCGCATGAGATCTTGCTGCCCCATGACGCGCCTCCGGACGAGCTCTGGGACGACCTCCGGGAGTCCGAGATCCCACGACCCATCCCTGGGTTCGTCGACCTCGTGGGTCCCTGTCCTGCCATCCACGGTCAAGGCTGCGGATCGGGGCTTGGGAAACGGGGGGACGCCGGGGAAAGGGCATCGCGCTCACGGTTGGCAGCCGCCCGTAAGGCAGAAGGCGAAGGCTTGAATGGAAGGGAACGGGCGAGCCGCCCGTTCCCCGCGTCCTTCGGCCAATGGGATCTGGCCTTTGGAAACCGGGGTCTCGACGAGACCCCGCCCCTGCTCAAGGTCGATTGAGGCGGAACCACTGACGGTCGGCGGTCACAGGCACCAACGCGCTGTTGCCAGAGACGCCTGCGACCGGGCTCCAGGAGCCGGTGCTGACCTCGGCCCGCTGTTCCAGCACGAAGCCGGGCGAAGCCGGCCAGGTGAGGCGAAGGCCTCCCGCTTCCATGGTGGCGGCCACGGTCGGCGCAACCACGGGAGTCGAGGGGATTGAGTACAGACCGAGGTTATCGAGCCCGAAGTACCAGCTGTCCGCGCCGGCGTGGGCGAAGCGGAAGCGGACCCGGGATTGTCCGTCGGCGGCGGGAAGGCGGCGCACTTCGATCCGCTTGCCATCCGTGGCGCTGTCATCGATGCGCGCCTCGATGTAAGGGGAGAGCGCCGCGGAAACCGGGGCGCCGATGAAGGCTCCATACGTCCCGCCGAGTTCATTGCCACCCTCGTCGGTGTAGCGCGCGACGTCCCCGTGCTCGGTGGTGAGGGTGGTCTCGGCATCAATCTCACCGCTTTCGAGGCGGACGACATCTCCCGCTGCGAGGTAGTAGGCCACCGGCAGCCAGTTGGCACCGCCATCAATGGAATACTCCACGGCACCGATGCTGTCCTGATTCTGTTCCCAGAGGGCATTGAAGGCCATGTGGACGTCGGTCTTGCCGGTGAGATTGAAGTCAGCGGTCTCCAGGAACATCACCTGGCCCCGGCCATTCCGGTAACCCGAGTTTCCGAAGAGCATCCGGCCGGTGGCCAACTGCTGGACCTGGACCCCATTCGCCACGATCCGGGCTCCGACCCGCAACACGCGTTGGTAATCCGCGCCCCACGCCGCGGGGTTGGCGGGATCGCTATAGGTGACGAACGTGCCGGTGAAACGGCTGGCTTCCACGACCGTCCAGCCCTTGTAGGCGGCGCTGTCGAGGTTGCCGAAGTCGATCTCCTGATTGAGCACATCGGTGTAGGTCCGGCCGGTCCAGCCCGCCGGGAGCCCTCCCTCGGCCACCGAGTCAAAGGTCTCGAGATAGAAAGGAGCCGGAAGGACCAGATTCGAGTAGGACCCGACGCTGTAGCGGATCTCATTGGTGATCTTCAACCCGGCGGTATTGCCGGCGACGAGCCGGAGGACATGCGGGGAGCCCACCGGCAACAGGGCCGTTCCGGTGTACCGGATGATCGAGCGATCGGCCTGCACTTCGACCGTCGGGGTCACCGGCACTCCGTCGAATTGCAATTGCACCCCGTCGGCATTCACCGACCCGGTACCCGGCAGCACGGTGGCGGAAAAGGAAGCGACCGGATTTCCGTCGGTGGAACCGTCGACGGGATCCGATCCGATGAGCCGGGGAGCGGCATTGACCGGCGCGGCCACCAGCAGCGGTTCGCTGGCGAGGATGTCGTAGCCGTCGTTGGAAAGGAGGTAGGCGACATAACGGCCGACCGTGGAGAGCCCGGTCGCGAAGGGAATGGTGCCCGAGGAGACGCCGGTGTTGCCGGCGGAAGTGCCATCCACGTAACGCCAGATCGTCGAATTCTGGGAACCCGGGGTCACGCCCTCGGGATAGACTCCGATCCAATCCTTGGCGTTGGCGGGGCCGTTGGTGAAGCTGAGTGCGATGGCCTCGCCCGGCGCGTAGGTCTTCTTGTCGCGACGGACCACCGGGCTGGTGGACTCGACCACGGTGAAGGTCGATTGGGCCAGGACATCGTAGTTGTCATTGAGCAGCAGGAAGGCGGTCCAGGAACCGGCGAAGCCAAGGCCATTCGGCCAACTCACCGAACCGTCACTCAGCCCCGCATTGCCCGCAGTGCCGCCATCCACATAACGCCAGATGGTCGAGCCCTGGGCCCCGGGCGTCACTCCTTCGGGATAGACACCGATCCAATCCTTGGGATTGGCAGGTCCCCCGGCAAACGTGGCCACGATGGCCTCGCCCGGCAGATAGGCGTGGTGGTCCAACTCGATCGACGGCGTCTGAGCCTGCGCCGCAGTCGTCAGGCCGATGAGGGCCAGTCCGATCCAGTATTTCATTTGATTCATGGGTTGTAGGTGGGTTGCTGAGAAAGGATCAGGTGGAAGGCGTCCTGCCTCACGGCGTACAGACGGACGGACTGAGTCCGTCCGGTCCGGGGACGGCCCACTCCGACACGATGGCCTCCCCTTCCGGCGAGCCGAGCGAGAACCAGGTGGTGTCGTTGGGACGACGGACGAGACGCAGGGATTGGGCCTGTCCCCGGCTGATGGTGGGAGTGGTTCCCGCAGCCCGGGCGGTGTCGAGGGACTGCTTCAACTCCGGCGCATTGGTCTCGAGATAGGCGATGCGCCGGGCGGCGGGGTCATCGCACTTCCCGGGCGGAGCCACGACCACCGCACGCACGCCGTCTTCCTCCGCGCTGTTGATTCCTCGGATCGGGGGAATCAGGCCGCGCTGGGCGATGAACAGCTTCTTCTCGCTGAGATCGTAGAACCAGGCCCGCTCGGAAACGCCCGGATCCGACCTCAACGCCATCCACAGTCGCCACCCGGCGGCGACGACGAGCAGGGCGACCCCGATCCACTTGAAGTTCTGGCGGCGCATGGGGCTCAGTGCGGATCGGCACGGACCGACCACCAGCAGGCGTTGGTGTTGCAGGGAATCCGACCCGGATCGAGCAACTCGCCGTGGCCATCGGCAAAGGCATGATTGGATTTCCGTTGGTGGCGGACGGCTCCCTTGTCGCCCTGGGCCACCCGGTTGAAACCCGGCGAATTCGCGTTGCCCAGTTCCTTCCAGATCCACCAGCGATCCCGCAGCCAGACGCCGTTCACATCACTGTGACCATCGGCAAAAAGGATCAACTGGCTGGGAGCCTCGATCGTCCCCCAACGAGCAAGGTTGTCTTCATAACCCTTGGGCCGGCCGAAGGGCGGGTTCGCGCCTCCGATCGTCCAGTGCACATTGACCGCCCCGATTCCGCTGGGGATGTCCATCTCGGCATCGGCCATCTGACCGAGCACCGAGCGATTCCCGGCCCCCTTCTTCATCCCGGCCGGACGCGCGGCGGCATAGGACTCGTCCTTTTCGGTGGGACAATCATAGGCCCGCGGACTGGAGCCGAGGTAGCGGTAGAGGGCCGGACGCCAACTGACTTCCCCGCCGGTGATGCGTTGTTGGATGGGGGGAAGCCACTCCTGATTGTCGCCGGAATAGAGGTGGGTGGCGACGGCGAGTTGCTTGGTGTTGTTGAGGCAGAACACGCCCTGTGCCTTGGCCTTCGCCTTGCCCAGGGCGGGGAGGAGCATGGAAGCCAGGATGGCGATGATGGCGATGACCACCAGCAGCTCGATCAGCGTGAAGGCACGTTGAAAGCCGGTCGAGTTCCTGGGGTGTCCCTCCCGTTTCATGGCGACAGCGTGTAGCAACTTTCGCGATCCTTTGCCAGCCACGTTTCAGTGACGGACCACGCCTGGCGCGTCCCAGGTAGATCATGGGTGTAGGCTGCCTGCCCTCAGGCGGCGATCAGGCACCGCCCGCTGAGGGCAGCGGGCCTACAGCTCATCCCGTAGGAGACGAGGTCACGAGGCTCACTTCGATCGGGCGGCAACGCTCCTGGGCCGAGTCGCGTCCGAATGGAAGTCAGAGCCTCCTTACGTCGTCTCCTACGAGGCGCCGACGGAAGCAGGCGTACTTCGGGAGTGGCGGGGAACGTGGGTGGACCGAGTCGCGTTCCCATGGAGTGAGGGTCTCCCCTCATCCCGTAGGAGACGAGGTCACGAGGCTCACTTCGATCGGGCGGCAACGCTCCGGGGCCGAGTCGCGTCCGAATGGAAGTCAGAGCCTCCTTACGTCGTCTCCTACGAGGCGCCGACGGAAACGGGCGTCCTTCGGGAGCGGCGGGGACCGTGGGTGGACCGAGTCGCGTTCCCATGGAGTGAGGGTTTCCCCTCATCCCGTAGGAGACGAGGTCACGAGGCTCATTCTGGTCGGGCGGGGACACTCACGGACTCGCGGAGCTCGTCCGAAGAACAGAGTCTCCTGACGTCGACGCCTACCCGCAGGCGAAAACCCTCACCCCACGAACTGCTGGAAGCGGTCGGGTTGACGGGCCTTGGAGATGGCGGTGTCGTAGGTGATCTGCGCCTTGCCGTAGAGATCCATGAGGCAGTTGTCCATGAGCACCATCCCGTCGCGCTGCCCGGTCTGCATGACGTTGTAGAGATGGTGCAGCTCGTTCTGGCGGATGACCGTCCGGATGGCGGTGTTGGCGATCAGGAGTTCATAGGCCAGGACGCGACCAAGGCGATCGACGGACGGCAGCAGTTCCTGGGCGATGATTCCCTGCAGGGTGTTGGCCAGTTGCAATACGACCTGACGCTGGGCGCTGCCTTCAAACACCCCGTTGATCCGCTCGAGGGCGTGGGTCACTCCCGGAGAATGCATGGTGGCGAGAACCAGATGGCCGGTCTCGGCCGCGGTCAGGGCGGTCGCGATCGCCTCGTGATCCCGGATCTCACCGATCACCATCACGTCGGGGTCCTGTCGCAGGGCGTGGATCAGGGCGCGATTGAAGGAACGGACGTCGGTGAGGACCTCCTGTTGCACGATGAGCGCGCGACGGTTCTCGTGCACATACTCGATGGGATCCTCGATGGTGAGGATCTTGCAACGGCGCTCGCTGTTCAGGAGATCGACCAGATAGTTCAGGGTGGTCGTCTTGCCGGAACCTGTCGGCCCGGTGATGAGAACCAACCCATTCGGGCGCCGCACCAGATCCTCCAGTTTGATCGGCAATCCCAACTGTTCGCGGGTCGAGACGGATTCCCCGCAAAACCGAAGGCTCAGTTCCGCCGCCCCGTTCCGTCGGTACAACGTCACCCGGACCCGCCCGGCCCCCGGATGGCGGATCGAGACGCACAGTTTCCATTCCTGCTCAAACTTCTGCTGCTGCGCCTCCGAGAGGAGCGAGAACGCCATCGCGGTCACCTCTTCGGGGGTGAATGGTTCTTCCTCGGCCAGGATGATCTCACCGTTGACCCGAAAGGCGGCGGAAACCCCGGCGATCACGTGCAGGTCCGACGCCCCCATGTCGGCTCCTCCCTGAAGCAGACGGTCGATCTCCGGATGAATCCTGAGTGTCATGGAAAGAGTGGGAAATGGGGGACGTCAGTTCTCGCGGCCCAGCCAGCGGCGCATGGTTCCACCGGCGCGTCCAAGCCAGCCCTGTTCGTCGAGTCCACGCAACATCCCAAGCGCTCCGGGATGTTCGGGAGCGAGGCTCAGAGCCTGTTGGATGGATTGCCGGGCTCCATCGCCCAGGCCCAGGGCCATCTGGCATTCGGCCATGGTCACCCAGGCAGCGGGATGATCGGGCGCAAGCGAGACCGCCTCGCGCACATGTTTGAGGGCCAGGGCAAACTGCTTCCAGTGCGCCCGGATCCGGCCTGCGAGCCAGCGTACCAGCCAGTCGCCCGGTGCCAGACGCAGGGCCCGGTCGAAGCAGGCGTCCACTTGCTTGCGTCCGGCGGAGAGAAGGACATCCCCGCGGGCGAGCCAGACCCAAGGCAGTTCCCCGGTCTTTTCGAGGGCTGCATCGGAGAAGGGCAGCGCTTCCTCCGGACGCCCCATCCGACCCAGGGCCACCGCCTTGCCGGAGAGGATCTCGGGCGAGTCCGGATACCGTTCCAGCGCCTTGTCCGCCCAGACATTGGCCTCCTTGAACTGACCGAGCTCAATGAGCGCCTTCACCTGCCCGGCCCAGGCAGCCACATTGTGGGGATTGTATTCCAGGACCTTGCCGTACCATCGGAGTGCCGTCTCAAACTCGGCTCGTCCGAATGCCGCATCCGCCTCCGAAACACAGCGCGCCTCGTCTGTCAGGGGGGGATGCATCGCCGACGATTGCGTGGGCAATGAATCGTCGAACTCCAGATGGCCGAAGCGATTCACAGGAATTGCCAATGCTGCTCCGGGAATGTTCCAACGGCAAGCACCGCCCTGCGACGCTTCTTTCCCCGTCTCCGAGTTCCCGGTCTCCATGGCTGATTGGGGCGTTGGACCGGGAGGTCCACCGACCGTCACGGTGATCCTGGAAACCGGAGATCCCTCCGCAGATGGCGCAGATCACGAAGCCATCCCTGGCTGAACTTCCCTCACTTGCAAAGTTTGTGGTCAGGGTTGTAGGCCCGCTGCCCTCAGCGGGCGTTGCCTCATCGCCGCCGGAGGGCAGGCGGCCTACATCCATGACCCACGCCAGATGCACCCCTTCCAGGGCGATGGCTCAGGCAATCCCCAACAGCTCGACCTCGAACACCAGCGTGGCCCGCGGTGGGATCACGCCCGGATATCCCCGCTCTCCGTAGGCGAGGTGATGCGGAATGGTCAACCGGACCTTGTCGCCGACCCGCATGGTGGCCACGCCCTGGTCCCACCCGGCAATCACCTGACCGAGTCCGAGGACGAACTCGAAGGGTTCATCGCGGTCCACCGAGCTGTCGAACTTCGTGCCGTCGGTGAGGGTGCCGGTGTAGTGAACGCTCACGCGGGATCCCTTCTTGGGCGTAGCGCCCTGACCCGGGGTGAGGACTTCGATCTTCAATTCAGCATCTGCCATCCCCAAGGCCAGCATTTCAGGAGGGCCGGGTCAATGCGGCGAGGGGAGTTGCCAGAGGCGAGTTCCCAGATCCCAGATCCCAGTTGCCAGCACCCAGATTCCGGAGGGACGAGCTCCGCGAATCCGAAACCACGGACTCATGGAACTCGTCCCTCCGAAACGGGTCGCAGGGATCTGGCAACTGGCATCTGGTCACTGGGAACTCCCAACTGGCCGCTGGGAACTCCCCCTCACAGCCCCACCGACTGGATCCAGCCCAGGAAGTTCTCGCGTTCCTTCACCACCAGGGCGTCGGGGCCCGTCAGCTTGAAGAACCAGGACTTGTCGCCGTCGGGAATGATCGCCCCGAGGATCCGGTTGGGTCCGCTGCCACCCAGATCCACGACGGTGGCCTTCTGGCCCTTCGAAAGGGTCAGGGTCTTGGCTTCCTTGGCCAGGGTCGCGTCGTCGGTCGGTGCCAATCCCACCTGCCCGCGCCAACGGTTCACATTCGCCAACAACCCACCGCCACCGGAAGACAGGGTGCTGATCGAAACGTCGCCCACGGTCTTGCCTTCTCCGGGGATCTCGAAGCTGGCGAGCCGCATCGTCCGCGGGCCGCCCACCTTCCAATGCGCAGGGGCCTTCCACGCGGGAAGTCCAGCGGCAGGCCCTGGCGGAAGAGAAGGGGCCGCTGCGGACGCCGCACCGGCACCCGGAGCGGCGACCGTCGCCGGTGGCCGCGCCGTAGGACGCTCGGCCTCTCCGCCTTCCGGTCCGGTCTTCACGGAGGCCAGCCAGGCGATGAAATTGAGTTTCTCCGCCGCCACCAGATCAGCTTCGCCGGTGGCCTTGAAGAAGACGGTCATCTGTCCGGCGGGCAGCATGGTGGCGAGGGTTCGCGACCGGTACTTGCCATCGAGGATGGGGGTCGTGCTGACCTGGTCGTAGACAAAGCCCGGCTCACCGCCCACCCGAACGGGATCCCGGGCCCCGGCGAGCTGTTCTTCGGTCAGCGGCTCGAGCTTCAGCTGTCCGCGCCAGCGATTGACGTTCTCGAGCTCCGTCCCGGCATTCTCGCCCAGGGCCACCACCGAGATGTCCACGCTGCGTCCATCCGCCGTGGTCACTCCGTAGCTGGCAAGGCGCATCCCGCTGGCATTGGGTCGGCTCTGCCACCCGGCCGGAACCGTCCAGGGAACCTTGGGATTTCCCGGTCGCTCGACCTCTTCTGCCGCACCCGATCCCGTCGCGGGTGCTTCTACAGGCGTTGCCCCGGCAGACGGGGCCGCGACGGCGGGTTGGGTATTGGTTTCCTTGGGAGCCGAATACACCCGGACTTCCTCCTTGCCGCAGCCGAGGGCCAGAAGGACGACGGAAAGCCCGATGACAGAACCTGAACGCATCCGCGAAATGAACCTCCGGAATGCATTTCCCGCAAGGACGGGGAGGAGTTCCGGCTTCCGGCGAGCGCATGCCCGGGACCGCGGGCGTCCCCGCCCAATGCTTTGGTTTCTCCGGCAAAGGGCCAGCCGCGGAGAAGCGGGGAAGCGGAGTTCGACCCACCCTTCGACCGGTCCCGAACCGAGCGGTTGCCCCTGGCGCGGCAGCGTCCTGGAGTGCGCGCAGCGTCAGCTGCCGCTTTCGCCCGCTCCACCGCAGTGCCGGCCGACGAACCTTCCGGCCCCGCGGCCGCACCGCGAGGGTTGGACTCCGTGGCTTGCCGGGGCACATGAGCGTCCCCAGCCTCCGCAGCTCCCGCGACCAAAGCGGCAGCTGACGCTGCGCGCACTCCAGGACGCTCCGCGTGAATCGGCGATCGGGGAGCGAGGGACACGACCGGCCGCTTCCGGCGGGCACATGCCCGGGACCGCGGCCACCCTAGCGCACGTCGGGCAGCATCGAAGCGGGCTCGCGCCCGAAGGCGAATCCCAACGAGGCCTGGATGGGATACCCACAGACGCACGAAGCGCTGGCCTCGGGAATCACGATGCCTCCCTCGACCGGCAGGATGTTGAGCCAGCAACCCGGACGGGTGGGGGCCAGTCGGGTGAACGAACCGTCCGAGAACCGGAAAAAGGTTGGGTTGTCGGCGCGGAAGAGAAGCCCCTCCTGGCCTCCGGTCATTCCGCCGCAGGCGTGGCCGGGACGTTTGAGGATCCAGTCGCCCGCCGCCGCGGGAGGAACCCATCGTCGCCCCGACGCGATCTGGAAGAGATCGCTTTCAAAGGCCACCTTGTCGCCGGCGATCACCGGCCGTTTCACCTGTTGCCCGTGGAACAGATCGTGAATCGGGTTGAGCCCCGACGACCGCCATTCCTCACCACCATCCGCCGTCCGCCAGCATCGCAGGTGATAGGCAGCCTGCGGACCGGCGCTGCGGGCGCAGGAGAGGATCAACCGATCCCCGGCGACCGCGAGCCCGAGGATATCCTCCGCTTCAGGCCATTTCAGGGGTTGCTCCCACAGGCGACGTCCGGTGTCGGCATCGAGACAGACGACCCGGGCGTCTTCCAGGACCGCCGCACAGGTCAGGCGTCCGGTGCGATCCGCCCGTGCCTTGGGACCGATCGCCTCGATGGCAAACACCCGGCCGCCGGCGACGCACAGGGTCGGGTTCACCCAGGCCCCGGTGGACCCCACCCGCCATCGGGGAGCCAGGGCACCGTCGTCCAGTCGGAACAGGCTGAGTGAACACACCAATGGCCGGCCGGATCGGTACTCCAGATCCACCAGGTCATATTCCTTCCGGGTACGGGCGGCGGTGGGTCGCGCCGAACTTCCGAAGAGAGTTCCGGCGTCGCGCGCCACCCATCCCCACGACTCGCCGGTGCCCGGGGAAGGAACCTTGCGACCCACCGTCCCGAGGCGGGTCTCGATCTCCCACAATTCCCCGCCGACCGCGGCCCAGACGCGGCGACCGTCTTCGCCCAGCACCACATGACCGGCATCGTAGGGCATCGCGTAGCGCATCGAATCGGGCAACTCCACCTGCCAACGCACCGTGCCGTTGCGGGCATCGGTCCCGATCAATCCATTCTCCGCCACCGACACCACCGCTCCGGCGGCAGCCAGGGGCGCGTGTCCGCGGGTGTGCCGATCAGGCATGCGTTCCGGTCCATGCCCGCCGAACCACTGGAGCCGCGGAGCCCCGTTCATCGACTGCTCCGTCGCACAGGTGTTTCCCGCGGTGCCGTACTGGTGGGTCCAGCGGCCGGTGCGCGGATCCGCTTCCACGCGGGAAACCTTCCCGGACCGGACCACGGCACCGGAGGGAGCAGGACAGACCAGACGGGCCGATTCCGCCGGGGAGAGATCATCGGCGACCACCAGATTGAAGAGGTGATCGGCAACGGGAACCGAACCATCCGCCCGACGTCCGATGACGGCGGCCCGTGTGCCCAGCCATCCCCGGGCCGCCAGGGTCTGGCGCAGGGCCGGTGCCTGCGCCTCGGTCACGGCAAAGATCCAATGCAGTTCCGACCCTGTGATCAGCGCCGGGAACCGGGACACGGGATCGTCCGGGCCGCACCAGAGGGCCCATCCACGGGGGGACGACAACGTCCCCACCCAATCCGACAGCTCCGGAACGGGCGTTCCAGCGGTCGCGCTCGCCGACGGGATTCCAGCGGGTGCAGGGAGGGACCCTTCCCGCGGAGACACCAGGAAGGCATGCACCCGTCCGTCGGCCGTGGTGGCGATGACGGAGACGGCATCGGCCGCCAGGCCGACCACGTTCCCGGCGAGCGGAAGCGTTTCCCGGGGTTCGCCCGATTCGAGGTCGAAGACCGAAATGCCTTCGCCCGTGCCAACATAGACGCGACGGCCGGCAATCATCAGCGCACCCGCCCCGGGCAGGGATCGTTTCCAACGCAAGGCGCGGGCGAGATCCCCGCCGCTGCTGCGCAGGACGGCACGATCGAGCGCCAGGATCTCGCGTTCGTTCACCAGCACGCTCAGCGCGGGGGTGACCGCCAGATGCCGACCGGGATAGGAGACCACCTTGGCTCCTGGCTTGGTCCCGCCTCCGGTGATGGCACCCGTGGCACCGGGGCCGGCGAAGGTCTCCTCTCCGGACACGACCGCCAGCGTGCCGGTGGCCGGGCCCAGTTCCCGGCGGAAGGTGCCGTCGTCCTTCCGGTACAACCGCGCCGCAGCGCGCCCGTTGGGAACGATCAGGTCTGCGCCGGCTTCCACCAGATAACCCTGCGGGGAAACGTTGCCCAGGTTGCGTCGCCAACGGAGGTGTCCATCGGCGGTCTCCAGGGCGACGAGGTAGGTCCCCTCCAGGGGAAACAGTCCGGCCGTGGCGTAGATCACCCCATCGGAAACCAGCAGCCCGGTGCGGACTGGATGTGGAGGGATAAGCCGGCCATTGCCGGAGATCCAGGGTGCCTCAGGGCCGATCCGGACGCGCCACCGTTGCTGGCCTGTCAGTCGATCCAACGCATGGATGCAACCGTCGTCCGAACCCACCAACACCTGATCCCCATCGATCATCGGGGCGTAACGGACCGGACCGGCGCACCAGTGGGACCACCGGAGCCGGCCGGTATCACGATCGACGCAGCGCACCTCATCGCGGGTGGTGGCGAACACGACGAGGCCGTCGGCGACCAGCGGGACCGGAGCGAGATCATCGGCGGCCCGGGGAACGAAAGACTGGCTGATCTTCTGCCACAGGCTCCCGCGGGCCTCTCCTGCCCAGGCCGGGGCGGGCAGGCCGGAATCGATGGACCAAGCCGGCTTCAGGGAGCCCGCTGGACCTGCTGGGGAAACCCCGGTCCGACCGTTGTCACCCCGCGCCGTGGCACCGGCGGCGAGGCAGGTTCCCTGGAGGATGATCGTCAGCGCCACTGCCAACGCCCACCACGCGGTGCGTTGAATGGTAGGCCCGCTGCCCCCAGCGGGCGTTGCCAGATCGCCGCCTGAGGGCAGGCGGCCTACAGCCACCGCCGACTCAGGAGTCAGGCCTTGCGCCGCCGAAGCACGATGTGGAGGTAGGGGCATACCGGCGAAAGCTTAGAAGAAGAACTCTTCCGCGATGCTGCTCCATCCATCGACCATGATCTCGGTGGCTCCGAGGGCGACGAGGCGTTCGGCGAGTTCGTCCACGGCTTCCTCGCCGTCGAGTTGGGCGGAGATCTGCATCATGTTGCCGGCGTAGAGCAGGAACTTCTCGAAGCTGGAGGCCAGCAGGGCCGGGGCTTCCTCCAGGTCGAAGAGATCCAGCGCGAGCACCGAACCCTCAGGAACCCGGGACCCCTTGCAGGCGACGGCGACCAGATCGCTCTCGCCCAGGGCGACCTCGACGAATCCCTCGTTGCTGAGCCGTGGCCAGGCCGGGTTCACCGCCGAATTGGTGCGGAGAAGGCCGTCGACGAGCGTCCCGCGACCGGCCATGGGGCTGAGCAGGAATCCCCCGACCTGAACCCCGGTGAAACGGAACGTCCGCGCACAGGCGAGATAGGATTCCGGGAGACCCGGGAAGGCGGTCCGGAGGGCGACACACGCAGCCTCGTCGATTCCCGGCCGGATCAACACGCATTCCGCTGCGAGCGACGGCTCCTCCTGCCCAAGCGCCCGCAAGTACGTCTCCAGTGCTTCCAAGGTTCCAATCATGTCCGGACGCTACTGTTCCCGGAACCCGGACCAAGCGGATAATCCGGGGTCAACGCCCCGGGATCGCGCCTGCCTTGAAGGGACGAGCTCCGCGTGTCGGAAGCTCTGCTCCGGATCAACGCTCACCCGTCCAGATGAGACCCATTGCCCACGGAGCCCACGAATCACAGACCGGTCGCTGGATTCGTGCGGTTCGTGTCATTCATGTGATTCTTGGGCAGTCGGTCTTCGGAGCCGGGTTCCCGGCGGCTTCGGACTCGCGGAGCTCGTTCCTCCGACGCTCGTTCCTCCGCTGGGATGTGACGATCACACTTTCGAAAGTGTGATCGTCACCGGGGGGGGCATCTTGAGTTTGCCATGGATGTAGGCCGCCTGCCCTCAGGCGGCGGTGAGGAACCGCCCGCTGAGGGCAACAGGTCTACGACGGTGACAACAAACTCAAGATGCGCCCGTCGCCGAACGCTCACCCGTTGACAGGCCGGATGCCCTTCCTTCCCATGATCCCCCATGGAGGCTTGCCGATGAAGCTGGTGATCGTGGGTGCCGGGGACTGCGGCCAGGCGCTGTGCCAACTGGCCCTTGGCTGTGGTTGGCACGTCACCGTGATCGATGATCGGCCCGGACTGCTGGCGGCGTGCAACGCCCCGGTCCTCCATGCCGGTCCCGCGCCCCGATTCATCCTTGCGCGCGAATGGCTCTCCAATGAAGCCCTCGTGCTGGTCCGTCGGGATCTGGAGGTCGACCGTGAAGCGCTCGCCGCGGCCCTTTCGCGGCCGGGTGCCGGATACGTGGGAATGATGGGCAGCCGGGGCGAGGTCCAGCAGGTCTTCGCCGGGTTGCGCGAGCGCGGATTCCAGGATTCAGCCCTGGCCCGGGTATACGCTCCCAGCGGACTGGACCTCGGGTCGGAGTCGCCCCAGGAAATCGCGGTCAGCATCCTCGCCGAGATCCTCCAGGTCCTGCGACACGCCTCGGGTGGATCGCTGCGTCAGTCCGTGGCCGCCGGAAAGTTCGACGGCCGGGAATCCCTTCAGATCCGCCCGGCGACGACGGACGACATCCCGACCCTGATCGACCTTTCCCAGCGGATCTGGTGGGCCTCCTACCGTGGCATGATCCCGGAGGAACAGATCACCTACATGCTTGAACGGATGTACGCCCCGGACGCGATCCGCGCCGGGATGGCGGACGGCACCCACTGGGAACTGGCCTCGGTCAACGGCATCGCGGTCGGCTACCTGGCGTGGAAGCCCGATCCTTCCGACGGCTCGGTGTTTCTCGACAAACTCTATCTCGATTCCGCCTTCCACGGCCGCGGACTGGGACAGCTCCTGCTTTCGCACGTCCGACAACAGGCGGAGCGGATCGGTGCTGTCCGCGTGGAACTGCGCGTCAACCGGCGCAACGAACGTGCGATGCGCGCCTACCGACGGGCTGGGTTCCAGATCGGCCACGATCTTTGCCAGGACATCGGAAACGGCTTTGTCATGGATGATCACGTCCTCATCCTGCGACTCACATGATCGAGGTGGATGGCTTGACCAAACTGTACGGCGACTTCGCTGCCGTCACCGGGCTGTCCTTCACCGTCCAGCCGGGCGAACTCCTCGGGCTCGTCGGGCCCAACGGTGCTGGCAAGACGACCACGCTCCGTTCCCTCGCCGGGATCATCCCAGCCACCCGCGGCACCGTGCGGATCGCCGGGCACGACCTCGTGACCGAACCGGTGGCCGCCAAGCAGCAACTGGCCTTCTTCTCGGATGAACCCCGGTTGTTCGACTATCTCACCATCCGGCAGCACCTCGATTTCACCGCCCGTCTTTATCAGGTCCAGGATGCCCCCGCCCGGTATGCGAAGCTGCTGGAGGAACTGGAGCTGACCAGCAAGGCGGATCAGTTGCCGGGCGACCTTTCGCGCGGGATGAAGCAGAAGGTCCAGATCGCCTGCGGCCTCCTGCATTCGCCTCGGGTGGTGTTCTTCGACGAACCGCTCACCGGCCTGGATCCGCTCGCCATCCGCCGGATGAAGGACACGATCCGACGCCTCGCTGCGGAGGGTGCTGCCATCGTGCTCAGCTCGCACCTGCTGCATCTGGTCGAAGAGCTCTGCACCCGCATCCTGGTCCTCAAGGGAGGGTTCAAGGTCGCCCACGGAACCGTGAATGAGATCCGGGCCCAGTTCGCCGCCGACGACGCCGGGGCCGACCTGGAGGAAGTGTTCATCCGGATCGCCACGGGGACCGGCTCGGCCACGCCCCCGCCGCCTCCGTCGACACCGCCCCCACCGCCGATTCCCCCGATGCCTCCGCCTCCCCCGGTTGCCGGTGCCCGAGCCCATGGCGACTCCCCTCAGACCGGTTCTGTCGGCGCTGTGGTTCCTGCAATCGCGGAGCCTGTACAACCGTCTGAAGGCGCGCCTCCAGCGCCTGAAGCAACCGCGCTACCTCATCGGCGGCGTGGTGGGCATCGGCTACCTCTGGATGGTCTTCCTCCGGCGATTCTTCGTGGACCGCGCCTCGGGAAGCGTCGGGGGATGGGATCTCTCGTCGGAGACGGCGGGATGGATCGAGGCGGTCGTTGCCCTGGGGTTGGCGTTGTACGTGGCGGGGATCTGGCTGTTCGCCGGGGACCGCGCCAGCCTCACCTTCACCGAGGCGGAGGTGGCCTTCCTGCTCCCGGCCCCGGTGAGCCGCCGTGCGCTGTTGCAGTTCCGACTGTTGCGGGCCCAGCCCGGACTGCTGCTGTCCTCCTTCATCTTCAACCTGTTCACCGGGCGTCAGCACTCGCTCTTCGAATGGATCTCCCACGGGTTCACGCTCTGGCTGGTGTTCACCCTGCTCTACCTGCATTCGATCGGAGCCTCCTTCGCCATCCAACGCCTGACCGAACGGGGCCTGGCGGGCTGGCGCCGCCGGTTGGCGGTCCTGGGAGTCCTGCTGGCGCTGGGAGGAGCGATCGTCTGGTGGATCCAGGCCGCGCCCTCCGCGGCCGGCGTGCGGGATCTCGATGCGCTCAAGGACCAGATCCGCGCCGTGATGACGGCCGGGCCCGCGCCCTGGCTGCTCGCTCCGTTCCGTTGGGTGATCCGGCCGTGGTTCACCCGCGGGTGGGTTGAGCTTGTTCAGGCCGTGTGGCCGGCCCTGCTGATTCTGGTCGCCCACTGGATCTGGGTGGTGCGTGCCAACGTATCCTTCGAGGAAGCCTCCGTGGACGCCTCCCGCAAGCTCGCCACGATCATCGAGGCCGCCCGCAGCGGGAACGTCCACCGCCTCAAGCCACCCAAGGTCCGACGCGACCCATTCCGTCTGGCACCGATCGGCTTTCCCCCGATGGCGCTCCTCTGGAAGAACCTGATTGGAGCCGGACAGTTCTTCACGGCCCGGGTGTGGCTGATCACCCTTTCGTGTGTTGTTTCGTTTGTGGTCGGCACCTCTTCCGCGGGAAACTCGTCGGGCTTCGCGGGATTCCAAGCCATCGTTGCATCCGTGTCCGGGATGCTCCTGTTCATGTCGCTGCTGCTGGGGGCGCAGATGGTCCGGCAGGATTTCCGCTCGGACCTGCCGCAGATGGACCTGCTCAAGTCGCTCCCCATGCCGTCGTGGCAGATTGTGCTGGGTCAATTGCTGGCGCCGGTGGTGATCCTTGGCGCCTTGCAATGGCTCCTGCTGGCGGTGCTCATCGGCAGTACTCTGGGAGGGGTGTTCGTCCGATCCCCGCTCCTGATGTGGCGCTGGCCAGCGGCCATCTCGGCCGCGCTGCTGCTCCCGGCCCTCGACGCGATGGTCCTGCTCCTGCCCAACACCATCGCCCTGCTCTTCCCGGCCTGGGCCGGCACCAGCCAGGGCCGCGGCGGCGGGATCGAAGTCATGGGCCAACGGTTGATCTTCGGGCTCGGTCTGGTCCTGACCCTCGTGGTCGGACTCCTCCCGGCCACCGTCGTGGGAGGCGTCGTCTGGTGGGTGTGCCAATGGCTTACCGGCCCCGCCTGGGCACTACCGTTCGCAGCACTGGCCGCCCTTGTCATCCTCGTCACCGAGGTCGCCGGCGGAATCTGGGCCCTGTCCAAGGCCTTCGACCGCTACGACGTCACTGCACCGTAGCGGGCTGCCAGGCCGGTTTGAACCACCACGAACCTACGGCAACCACGATCCGGATTCGTTGAGCCAACGAGGGTCCGTTGCTCCGGGTGCCTCTTGAGCTGGTTGTCACGAATGTAGGCCCGCTGCCCTCAGCGGGCGCTTTTCCATCGCCGCCTGAGGGCAGGCGGCCTACATCCACGACCAACTCAGGATGCACCCCGTTGCTCCGGGGTGGTGGAGTTTGCCTCGACCGGAGGCCGGTTCAGCGGGCCGGCTCGCGCGAGGTCGGGCTGGCCACCGAGGTGAGGAGGTAATGGTCCGGGAGTTCAACCCGAAGGATCTCCCCGGCACGGCTCACGTACACGATCAGGTCGAAGCGTCCCAGGATCTTTCCCTGGATCCGAAAAGCCCGCATCTGGTGGCGACCCAATCGCAACTGACTGTCGCTCGCCTTCCATTCGATCGGGGCCGGCGACGTGAGACGGTTGGTCCCGGAAAGGTTCAGCTGCGACGTCAGGAAGGGGGCCAGTGGACCCAGGGCTCCCGGCAGTTCGCCCAGGTCGGCGAAGCCGAAGCGCCGGCGGAACGGGGCGGCGCGTCCCTCCTCGACCGACAGTTCCACCGCGTCCTCCCCGCGCCTCGCCCGGATCTCCCAGGTCGAAGGACGTTGGATGAGCTTGATGGAGACGTCCTCCCATTCATGGCGGAGGTCCAGGTCGAGGTGACTGACCAGGTCCCACCGTGATTCCGGCAGATCGCCGGTCAGCCTCAGGTCCAGGTCGAGACGGTATCCCGTGGCCGACGTCACCATGCCTTCCGGAGCGAACGAGTTGGTCTCGACCGGTGTCTCACGGACGGTGGGAATCCAGCGGAGTTGACCCAGGTCCTGGCCGTGATGGCTGAGCCGGAGGGTAGACGGATCGGCGGCGTTGAGCATCCGCTCCACGACGGTGCGGAGGGGGACGGTGGACTCCAGCTGATCTCCGTATCCGGACTCAGCCCGCCACAGGAGCACGTTCATGGTCACCCAGAAGGCGACGATCGCCGCGGTGACGAGAGGTTGCCTCATGACTACGGGTTCAACGGGCTGGGATCACCAGCACCTGACCCACCCGCAATCGTCGGGAATCGACCCCGCGGTTGGCGGCCTGCAGGGCGGGAATGCCGATCCGGTACTGGCGGGCAATCGACGAGAACGATTCGCTGGCCTGCACCCGATGCGTCCGGTTGGGAGTGGGCACCGGCGCGGTCTGGGTTGGCTGGACGGGTGCCGTGCTCCGGGCACCTCCGATCTGGGGACGGACGGGTTCTGTGGGTTGCACCCGGACCAACGGACTGGACGGATTGGTGACCACGGTGGGGGAGCGGTCCGGGGGATTGGCCAGCAGGCCATTCGTCTGGGCAACCACCTGACGGCTGAGCAGTCCGACGTGGTGGGTCAGGACGTCGATGCGCTGCTGGAGAACCGCGTTGGTGCGCCGGAGGTTGTCCAGTTCGTACTGTTGCTGGTCGCGGAACATGCGCTCTGCGTAGCGCCGGGCGAGTTCAACCTCAGCGTTGCGGATGCCGTCCGTCGCCGATTGATCGCGGAAATCCCCGTTGTTCTGGGTCCGACCGAGCTCGAGGTACCGGTGGTAGTGGTAGAGGGCCAGGACCTGGTTGGTCAGGCGCGAGCGGTAGAGGTCTCCCAGCGCGAGGTGGGCATGAAGATTCTGCGGATTCGTCTCCAGAGCCCGGTAGTAACTCTCCCGGGAATGGTCCCATCGCTGCTGATCCGCCCATCGCAGGCCGTCCTGGAAATTGCCTTCGCGCCGCGGATCACCCGAGGGGCGGTTCAGCCAATCGCACCCGGCCAGTCCGAAGGCGATCCACCCCAGCAATAGCCAGCCCAGCACGCCCTGACCGGGGTATGGCTGGTGAACGGCTGGCTCGCGACGCATGGGGATAGGCTGCCGTGATGGAGCAGGGAATTCAAACAGCGGTTGAAGGGCGGTTCGGGTTTAACGACATCCTGAGTCGGTCACGGAGGCAGTCCACCCGCCCACAGGCGGCGATGAGGAGACGCCCGCTGAGGGCAGCGGGCCTGCAACCGTGACAACCCACCCAAGTTGCCCCCTGTGGAAAACGACCTCGCCGGAGGAACGACCTCGGCGAGACCCATACTTTTTCAGGAGGTAAATGGAGACGCGTGGCACCCGTCCCGCTGAGCACGGGTGCCCCGCGCGTTCCTGCGGCCCCCCCCTACTGCTTCCGGATCCGGTAGAACGTGGCCGGGGCAGTCGAGGTGATGGTCTTGGTGGTTGAGGCCCCTTCCGACGCAATGTTGGCCTGAACCGAAAGCCACCCGCTCCAGTCGGTTGTGGATTCGAGGGTGTAGATGGCATCCGGTTCGGAGACCCAGCTCAGGCTGAACTGATCCGTGCCGGACTCATGGGTGATTCCCGAGAGGCGGAGGATGGGCGGGGTGATGTAGGTCAGGGTCATGTTGGAGACCCGGTAGGTGCCGCCGGCAGCGCCGAGGTTGAACAGGTCATTGTTCATGAGGTTGAAGCCAAGGCATCCGATCTGGTCCAGTTTGCCATGGCCACCGTCGGCGAGCGGTTGGTCATTGTACGGGTTCGAATAGCCGCTCTCCAGAACCTCGGGTCCGGCGCTGTTCGACCAGACCGCGCCGATTTTCAGTCCGCCCTCCACCCGCTCCATCGACATGGAGAAGGAGTGGACGATGTCCAGCGTGCCTTCGACTCCGAGACCGACGCCGTTCGGGTAGCCTCCGATGCCCCCAGGATACGCCGCGCCCGAGAGGCTGCCGCTGTTCATGAAGTGGCTGTAATTGCTGGAAACGAACCCTTCATTCGGTCCCTTGACCGGAACATTGAGCGGGACGGCGGTGGCCAGATTTCCCGCGGGATTGAAGGTGGGAGAAATCAGGGTGGTGCCGTTGGTATCGGTGATCGACGCGTCCGAACGCCAACCGAGGGTGGTGCCGCCTCCGAGACCGGAGTCCACCTTCAGGTAGAAGCTGGAATTGTTGTTGGGATTGCCGAAGCCGAAGCGCACGAACTGGTCGCTCGGGTTGAGGGCGTTGTTGAACTTGAGGTCGAAGGTGGCAGTGACCTTCTGTCCAACCTCCGAAAGATCGAGGGGAGCGAACTCCTGATAGATCGTCGGGCGACCGGCGGGTTCGATGGCACCGTCCGAACCGATCGAGCCCTCGGCGGTGTTGAAGACATCCACGTCATTGGTGGAGACCCAGGCCGTGAAGCCGCCCGCGGTCTGATCGGTAAGAACGAGGTTGCCGGTGCCGCCATACAGGTATTGCTTGTAATCCCATTCGCCCCACGAAGAGGAAAGCAGGCGGCGGGGTCCCTTGGAAAGGGCATGGCGGACGGCATTGAGAAACAGGCGCTGGCCGTCGGCGGTGAGGTTGAGGGCACCGGCCTCCGGATTGGGGGCGGCGGTGACTGACCCGGCGGCGTCGCGGGTGCCACAGGCGAAAAGCAGGCGATAGCTGGCATTCGTCTCCCCGGTGACCTGAGTGGTCCGGACCGAGGTGCCGGTCGGCCATTCGACGATGGCATAGCCCGTTGCCTGATAGGTGCCATTCACCGCGGGGGTCTGACCGGCGGGAATGTTCACTCCCGGATCCAGCGGATTGAAATCGATGGTGGCGAGGACCACGCCACCGGGTTCGACGGCATTGGCGATGCCTTGGTCAACGCCGCCGATGCTGAGCTTGAAGTACTGGACGGATGCGGCCCGGTTGTTGACGGGGCTCGGAACGTGGGTGAGGCCGAAGTTGTTCATCACGGCGTTCCCGCCCTGGAGGGTGCGGGCGATCCCGTCGAAGATCGGGTGGTTGGGTTGCAGGAAGGTGAATTTGCCACTCGCCGTGGTGCTGGCATCGGCGGCGCAGTCGAATTCCTTGTTGTCCAGCAGGTAGCCCATGCGGTCGCGCCGGATCAGCGTGGACTTGGTGACGATCATCGGCGGGGTGATCAGGGTGTTCCACTTGGCCCCGCGGGCGTTGAGGTTGAATGGCCCGCTGTTGAGCGCTGCGCCCAGGATGATCAGGTCGTAGCCGTTGATCAGGGGCACGTCGTCGATCGACATCGACGTGGGATTCGGGTTGAACCGGGTCACCTGATGCCCGGCTTGGGTCAGCAGGTTGACGAATCCCTGGTCGACATACGGTGTTTCGCCCGAGACGGCCGGGTAAAACACGCCGCGATTCACGCCATCCGAGCCCAGCTCGGTTCCCTTGGCACCGTTGTCACTGACCCACAGGATGGAATCTGCCTGAGCACTGAACGCCACTCCAGCAAGCATCAGCCAGGACAGGAAGGATGAGGATTCTTTCATGTTTCGATTTCCGTAGCGGTGTGTTGTCACCCGATGCTTGAACGCAATGACGGCGATCCAAGGGGGAGCACGTCGTTGAACCAGCAAAGCGGGGATGGTTAACAGGATGCGGTTCCGAAGGCCTGGGTATCAACACCGGAATTCGCCCGGAATTCGCCCGGTCCCCACCAAAGTCTGATCCGGCGCGCGGCCCTGCCGACCGAAGTCGGATGGTGCCAGCGCTGGGGTTGGCGTTGAGTCGTGAGAACGAGGACGGGATTTCCCGTCGTCGTCGGAGACCTCAGGAACATGAAGACGGAAATCAACGTCGGTCGCGGTGTGGGTGGCGGATGGCGGTTCGGTTTCACCCGGGCGACCCTGGCGGTGCTGTGCCTTGCTGCCAGCCAGGGAGTGCGGGCGGGATGGGTGGATTTCGCCGCCGCCCAGGTGATCGTCGGCAACACCCGGCTGCCCGATCCGGAGACCTTGCTCGCTCCGTCGGATGTGGTCCTGGATCCAGCGACCGGCAAGGTGTTCGTAGTGGACTCGGGTTACCATCGCGTCC